>CALMOP010000267.1 GCA_937871775.1 uncultured Gemmatimonadota bacterium
TCAAAGTGCCTGCAGGCTTCCCGGATGAGGTCCGCGCTCGAACGTACCCCACCGGGTAGGTACCTGGGGCTCCGGCCGGCGCCGAGGAGCCAGTAGCCGACCCGGATACTGTCCGGTCCAAGGACCCGGAAGCGACGGTCGGGTACTCCCCCGCTTCGCAGCACGATAACCGAGTCAAGTGTTAATGGGACGCGAATGCCGAGGGAATCAAACGCTGGCAACGCGGAGCCGATGTAGTAGGAGAAATCGTCAGCGATCACGGCGAGGTCGCCAGAGGGTGCCGCGTTGATCTCCCCCGGCACCAGCAGGATAAAGGCGAGCAGGGTGGGCCCGTCGGTGGTGACGGTGTCTTTGGGGGCGCCAGTCGCCTGGGCCCCGAGGGCGCCGGGCGAGAGGAAGGCCAGGGCGAGGCCAAGCGGGAGGAATCGCACCTATTTCCCGCGAGCGTCCTTGATGGCCTGCTTGAGGTGGTCGTACGAACGGGGGTCAAGGGCATTGAACCGGAGCTCGACGTACGACACCTCCCCCCGGGAATCGATCACGAACACAGTGCGCCGATTGTAGCTATCCTTGTCGGCGCTGCCGTAGGCGCGCGAGATCTTCTGATCGGGGTCGCTCAGAAGCCGGAAGGGCAGCCCGAGACTGTCCGCGAACCGCCGATGGGTGGCCAGCGAGTCGGTGCTGATACCCACGACCTCGACATCCGGGCCGAACAGCTCGGAGTATCGTGCGGTGAAGGTCTGCATCTCAGCGGTGCACCCGGAGGTGAAGTCTCGCGGGCAGAAGGCCAGCACGACGATGCGGCCCCGACGAGCCGAGAGGCTGAACCACGGGTCGGCCCCCGCGGTATCCCGTGAGGCCCAGGGAAGGCTGAAGTCGGGCGCCCGGTCACCTTCCCGGGGGCCGGATACGAGCACCACGGTCGGCCTCCCCGCGGCGGTGTCGGTCCCCTGGGCCGCGGCCGCACCCGGCAGCAGGATAGACACGGCGGTCAGCAGGTTCCGGTAGCGCATCGGTCAGTCCCCCATCCCGGCGACCCGTCGGAGCGCCGGTTCAAATGCCTGATCCCCTCCCAGGCCGGTGTACACGACCGTGCCGGTCCGGTCCGCGATCACGATGAACGATGTGGCCGGAGCCTGGTAGGCCCGGGTGCTCACCCCCTCGTCATCATAAAGCAGCTGGAACGGCATGGCATGCTCGGTCAGGAATCGCCGGACCCGTTCCGGGGTCTGGTTGACGGTGACGTTGACCGCCACGATCTCCACCCGGTCGCCCAACTGTTCCTTGGCGGCGCGCAACCGGGGCAGAAGCTCCTCGCAGTTGCTGCACCAGGTGGCCCAGAACTGCAGCAGCACCGGCTTCCGACCGATCCACTGTCCCAGGTCAACCGTCTGCCCATCGAGGTCATGCACGGCAACCACCGGGGCACGGGACCCAACTCGAATGCCGCCGTCGTCCTGCGCGTTCAGGGATCCCCCGGCGAGCAGGAGCGCGAACCCCAGCCCCCCC
>CALMOP010000268.1 GCA_937871775.1 uncultured Gemmatimonadota bacterium
GTCGCCCAGGTCAGCATTACCCTGGGGAAGCGGGAGGTCTCGGTCTCGGGACCGGCGGTGCGGCAGGCGCTGCACCCGATCGGCCAGGAGGTGCTGCGGAGCGCCATGTTCGAGCTGCACCAGTCCGTCAGCGAGGGGCGGATCACCCGGCTCGTCGCGGATGGCCACGGCGCCGGCCACGGCGTCGGTTTCTGTCAGTGGGGGGCCGTGGGCCGGGCCCGGGCCGGGCAGAGCGCGATCGCCATGCTGACCGCGTACTTTCCGGGAACCCAGATCAGCCGCGCGTACTAGAGACCCGCACCGGGGGAGAATGCATGTCGGAGTCGCTCAGGCTGGGCATCATCGGGGCCGGGGCCATCACCCAGGTTGCCCACCTGCCCGTGGTGGCAAAACTGAAGGGTGTGGAGGTCGTCGCGATCTGTGACACCGACCGCGCCAAGGCCCGTGCCCTGGCCGACCGATACCGGGTGCGCGATGCCTTCAGCGACATTGAGGAGTTGCTGGAGTACGACACGGTCGATGCCGTGGCCATCTGTACCCCCAACCATCTCCATGAGCCCCACGTGACGGCGGCCCTCGCCGCCGGCGCCCACGTGCTGGTGGAGCGGCCGCTGGCCCTCACGGCCGCGGCAGCCCAGAGACTGATCCGCATGGCGGAGAAGCGAGACCGGGTGCTGATGGTCGGCATGAATCACCGCTATCGCACCGACGTGCAGTTCGTGCGCAGTTTCATCCAGAGCGGGGAGCTGGGGCGGGTCGAAAGCGTGCGGGCCAGCTGGCACGTGGCCAGACCAGCCCGGGCTACCATGGGGTGGCGCCAGCGGCGGGAGGAGTCCGGCGGTGGAGTCATGCTTGATTTGGGCCTGGCGATCCTGGATCTCGGCATGTGGCTGGCCAACTGGCCCGAGCCCCTCCGGGTGAGCGCGAGTCTGGTCGGTGGTGAAGGGAAGGGAGGCGTCGAGCAATCGGGGTCGGTGCTGGTGATCTGTGGTGGAGGGCTGTCGCTGTTCCTGGACGTGACCTGGCGCCACATCGGCGGGGGCGAGCGCTTTGGCCTGGGAGTGCGGGCGGCCCAGGGGACGGCCGGGATCAACCCGCTGCATGTCTGGAAGGAACTCAACGGGGTGGCGACCGATGTCGCGCCGACCGGAGCCACCGGCCGGGAGAATGCGTTCACGGCCAGCTACCGAGCCGAGTGGGCCCACTTCCTGGCGGCTATTCGGGGTGATGCCAAGCCGTTTGACAACGGGGAGCAGCTGATCCTGCACCGCGTCATGGATGCGATCTACCGTTCTGCCGCCGAAGGAAAGGACATCGCGCTGTGAGTGGGCCGGTTCTCCGGGTTATCGCGGGTCTGGTGTGGGGGCTATGCGTCGGCGTGCTCGGCCTCTCCGCCCAGGCGGGAAGGCCACCGACCGGCGGCGTCGCCAACCCGCCCGGGTCCGAGTTGACCATTGCGGTCATGACCATGGGCATCGGCCCAGCCGTCTGGGAGCGGTTTGGACACAACGCCATCGTGGTCCAGGACCGCGTCCGCGGGACCAGCACTTCCTACAATTACGGCATGTTCAGCTTCCGGCAGAAAAACTTTCTGCTGCGATTCCTCCAGGGGCGAATGCACTACTGGATGGCCGGATATCCGACCGATGCCGATCTGCCGCGCTATGTGGCAGCGCAACGATCCGTCTGGCTCCAGGAACTGGCGCTGACCCCCGCCGAACGGCTGGCGTTGCGCGACTTCCTGGAGTGGAACGCCCAGGCGGCCAACGCCCACTACCGGTACGACTACTATCTCGATAACTGCTCCACCCGGGTCCGCGATGCCATCGACCGGATTCTGCATGGCGCGTTCAAAGCCCAGATGGCAGGGCCGGCCACCGGCGATTTCCGATTTCACACCCGGCGACACAATACCCATGACCTGGCGCTCTACACCGGGCTGGAACTGATCCTGGGACCGTCGGTCGACCAACCGGCGACCCGATGGGATGAGATGTTCCTGCCGCTCATGTTGCGTGACTACCTGCGGGAGTCGACCCGACCGGGTCCCGACGGTCGGCCGATGCCGCTGGTCCGCGAGGAGCGAGTCCTGTACCAGAACAATGCCTGGTCGGTGCCGGAACGGCCCCCGACCTGGTGGCCCGGCTACCTGATCGCTGGCCTCCTGGCGGGTGGAACATTCCTGGTCCTGGGTAGGGGGGCACGGCGCACTGCGGCGGCCAGAAGGGGGTTGCTGTTTTTCGGGGTGAGCTGGTCCGTGATCGTGGGGGTGCTGGGGCTGGTGCTGGCTGGCGTGTGGGCCTTTACCGACCACCGGGTTGCCTTCCGGAATGAGAACATTCTGCAGCTACCGGTCCTCTATCTCGGGCTTGCCGCGGTCCTCCCGGGGGCCCTCCGGGAACGACCGGGCCTGGGGCGGGCGGCCGCCTGGCTGGCGCTGGCGATCGGCGCGATGTCGCTCCTGGGCTTGATGCTGAAGGTGGTGCCGGGGCTGGATCAGTTCAACACCGAAATCCTGGCGCTGTTCGTCCCCGCCAATGTCGGTCTCAGCCTGGCCATCCTTCGCTGGGGTCGGTCCCCCACCGAGCCAGGCTAGACCTCCCAGACCCTTGCCTCCAGGAACATCCGGAATAGCTCGGCGTCCAACTGACCCAGCTTGACCTCATCGCTCATGATGTCCAGCGCCCGATCGGTCGGGAGGGCCCGTTTGTAGGGCCGATCCTGGGCCGTCAAGGCGTCATAGATGTCGGCGATCGTCATCATCCGGGTTTGCAGCGGAATCGCCTCGCCCCTGGCCTGGCGCGGGTAGCCGGTGCCATCCAGTTTCTCATGGTGTCCCAGCGCAATCGTGGGAATCTGGGCCAGGCCCCTGGTCCAGGGGATCTTGCGCAGGAACTCGAAGGTATGACTGACGTGGCTTTCGATCTCGATCCGTTCGCGCTCATCCAGGCTGCCCTTGCGGATCGACAGGTGCTTCTGCTCGACCGGCGACAGATAGGATTCGGGCCGGCCGTCGATATCCTGGAACTGGCGCGTGGCGAATTCGCCGAGTTGGGCGAAGTCGCCCTCCGCCAGCACCGTCGGCTCATTGGATGCCAGCACCACCCGGAGGAACCGGTCGGCCGTCTCGATGGCGTCGTGCCGCTCCTGCTCCAGTTTGGCCAGGAACTCACGGTAACCCTTCTGGCCGCTGCGCTCGAGGTAGCCCGCCCGCTCCCGCTCAAAGGCCCATTCCGCGCTGCGCCGGATGAAGGCGTGGCGCTGCCGGATCAGGGCCAGTTCTCCGTCGTAGAGTTTCTTGGCCTTCACCAGGACCTGCTCGCGGACCCCGACCTTCCCGAAATCGTGGAGCAGGCCGGCGTAGCGCAGCTCGCGGATCTGCTCCCGGGTGAACTGCACCAGCCGATATGGTCCACGGTCGACCTGATCGACGGTCTCGGCGAGTGCCACGGTGCGCGCCGCCACCCGCTCTGAATGCCCCGAGGTCGTGGGATCCCGTTGCTCGATGGCGTGGACCGCGGCCTTGACGAAGCCCTCGAACAATCGCTCAATGGCCTCGTACAGCTGACTGTTCTCGATGGAGACCGCGGCCTGTCCCGCCAGCGCCCGGACGATCTTCACCGTGTGCGGACTGTAGGCGATGATCTGCGCCGTGGCGTCGGCTGGCGTGGTCAGGGTCGCGTCGGCTTCCCGCTTCCGGTTCAGCAGCTGCAGGACCCCGATGACGTCCCCCTGGTGGTTCTGCATCGGGATCACCAGCATGCTCTTGGTCCGGTAGCCGTAGCGCTCGTCGAAACTCCGGTTGAAGGAGTACTCGACGTCCGGGGGGAGCATGTACACGTCCTCGATCACCAGCGGCGCTCCCTCGGTGGCGGCATACCCCGCCAGCGAAGCATGGTCGATCGGGATGGTGAACTCCACGAAGGGAATGTCCGGACGGCTGTGGTTCTGGCTCAGCTTGAACCGCAGCCGGCGGGCTCCCTCCTCACCGGTCTCGACGATATAGAGGCTGCCCGCGTCGGGCTGGGTCACGCGGCGGGCCTGGGACCGGCGGCCACCGCCCTCGCCGGGCTCCACGATGTACAGGCTCCCGGCGTCGGACTGGGTCACCCGCCGGGCCTGGGAGAGAATCAACTCGAGCAGCCGGTTCAGGTCCTTCTCGGTGGTGAGTCGGACCCCGATCTCGGCCAGCTCGGTCAGCTCGTTCAGGCGGGCCGCGCCGTCCGCCCGGGCTCGAGTCTGTTCCCGGTGGGCTGCCGAAAGCCGGAACCCGGCGCGCAGGGCGACCAGCAGATGCCGGGGGCCCGCCGCCGCGGGGACATAAGCTGCCAGCAGGTCCGCCGGCAGGTCATCGGGGATGTCGCTGTCCTGGGTCCGGCCCAGCGCCACTAGGGCGACGCCGCTGTCCCGCAGCCCGCTCAGCAACTGGGGCGTCACGGCGCGCCGGGCTGCACCGTCCAGGAGGTACGCGGTGGGTCGCTCCTCGACTCGCACCTCCCCGGGCTCCTGCGCCAGGCGGCACTCCACCTGCTCGCGTTCCAGCATCGCGGCCAGGGCGCCGGGCGACCAGGTCGGGGGATGAAACAGCAGGTACTTCACTGAGCCTGCCCGATAATGGAATCGCGGGGTGGTTGATGCACGCCGGTCATGAGCCGGGTGGGCCGTCGGCTCACCTGGTCGATGAAGCGATCCAGCTTGGCGCTGACCACGAACAGATTGTCCAGCGTGCGTCGTACATCCGGGGCGATGTCATTGCTCAACCCGGTGACGGTGGTAGTCAGGGTGTCGGCGTGATTCACCAGCTTCCGGGTATCGGCCAGCAGGCGGGTCAGTGAGTCGGACAGCGACCCGACCCGGGTGTCGGCCTGGGTCAGGGTGGACCGGGCCTGATCGATCACCGGCTCCAGTCGGTCCAGGAGCCGCCGAGTGCTGGAGAGGGCGGCTCTGAGCTCGGGCCCGGTCTGGGCCAGCTCCGACTGGGCGGTCGTGGCGGTCCGGTCCAGGGTGGCGAGCAGGGCCCGGGTCTCCCGCAAAATGTCCGAGGTCTGGGTCTTCAGGGAGTCCGCGACTTCCTTGAGGACGTCGGTCCAACCCTGGGTCACCTCGCCACGGATGGTGTCGCCGGGGACGAGAGCCGTGGCCGATGGGCCGGGCGGTATCTCCAGCGCGATGGAGGCGGCCCCGATTAATCCGGTCGAGCTGATGGCGCCGTGTGTACCCACCGGGATCCGGATGAGGAGGCCATTGGCGTACCGCTCTCGCAGCCGAAGGACCACCAGGAATTCCACCAGCCCCGCGGAGCCGGTGTCGACCTTGGGCGAAATGGCGGACACCTCACCGATCGCGAGTCCCTGGAGATAGACCGGCGTATCCTCCTTGAGATCCTTCACGGTGGGGCTCAGCATATAGATCGTGATCCGCCGCTCGGTCCACCCCCGAGTCACGACCAAGGCGGCCACCGAGACCAGCGCCGCCCCGATTACCAGCAGGCCGACCAGGGTATCCGCGGTACGGGTTCGCATCTAGCGCACCTCTTCGAGCCGGCCCCGGGTGATCCGCAGCTGCCGGTCCACTCGGCTTCTGAGCAGCGCCGGAAGGCTTGCTCCAGTCATGAACACGGTGCGACGGCCTCCTTCCGAGGTCTCTCCCCCCCGCGCCGCTTCGAGCAGCTCGCCGGCGGCCCGATCGGTCAGCCCGTCGAAGGGCTCTTCCAGCACGATCAATTCGGGGTCGAAGGCGCAGGCCCGGCCCAGCGCCGCTCGGCGTCGTTCCTCAGCGTTGCACTGCGCCGGACGGAGCTCTGCCACCTCTCGCAACCGAAGTTGCGCCACAATGACATCCACGCGCCCCTCGATCTCCCGGGGGCGGAAGTTGCTCCCGAACCGGAGGGGCAGTCGGAGATTGTCGCGGAGTGACAGATTCTGCATGAGGCCGTCGCCGGCGGGAAGGTATCCGACCCTGCGCCGGAAGGCGAGTTGGGCGGTCCGTGCCAGGCCGGCAATCTCGGTCCCCAGGGTCACGACCCGGCCGGACGGAGCCCGCTCCAACCCCAGCGCCAGCCCGGCGAGGGCATCCACACCGCTGGCCTCTCCACCCAACACCGCCACCGTCTGGTGGGCTTCCACGTGCAGCGTGAGGCGCGCCTCGACCACCGGGCTCTGCGCCGGCAGCTCGCCGTAGGTGGTGCGCTGCACCCGATGCAACGGGACATCCTCGTAGATCAATGGGGCGATCACCGGAGGGTCCCCACGACGATGGCCGCCAGTACGAAGATGAGGGCCAGGGAGTGCACTGTGCCCCGGATCACGGCCTGGGGAATCTCGGTCGGGCCGCTGCGCACCGAGAGCCCCTGGTAGCTGGGAATCACTCCGATGACCACCCCGAAGATCAGCCCCTTCACCCAGGTCAGGACCACGTCCCGGGTGGTCAGATTGGCCAGCACGATGCCCAGGTACCGGGGACCGCTCATCCCGGTCATCATCAGGGCAGCCAGGTAGCCGCCGATGATGGCGACGACGTCAAACACGATCATCAGGATGGCCACCGAAACGACCGCACCAAAGAGGCGGGGCAGTACCAGGTAGTGATACGGATCGATCCCCATCCCCTCGAGGGCACGGACCTCTCCCAGCACCGTGTTGGTGGCCAGCTCGGCCGTAATGGCGGTGCCGCTCCGGCCCACGACGGCAATGGCTGTCAGCAGCGGGCCCAACTCCCGCACGATGGCGACGACCATCAGCTTGCCGATCAGTTCGGAAGCCCCCACCTTGTCGAGTTGCTCGATGGTCGCGGCGATAGTGAGATAGCTGAGTACCCCGGACAGCAGCACGATCAGGCTGACCGCTTCCAGCGCGGTGAACCGGAGTTGGTTGAAGAGGACCCGCGCCGCGACCCGACGGCCGGCGCCTGGCAGGCTGGCCAGCGACTCGATCGCCTCAAAGGCGAAGCGCGCCAGCGCGCCCACCCGGGCGAGCCAGCGCGCCGTCCCGCGTCCGATGGCCGCGAGGTATCCGAGCACGACTAGGACGCTTCCACCTTCCTCAGTCCTTGCTGCGCCTCGGCGTAACCGGGGAAGGCCACCAGCGCCTTGTTGAAGAACTCCACCGCCTTGGTCTTGTCGCCCCGGTCCTGGTAGAGCAGGGCCCGGCTGTAATAGGTCAGCGCCTCGGTCGGCACGTTCTTGGCCTTGTTCGCCTGGCTGGCCTCGTGGCTGAGGGCCGGCAGCTTGGTCTCCGCCATCAGCCGGACCGCGAGGTCCTGGAGCAGGTGGAACATCTCGGTGGACTTCTCCAGCTTGGGATCGCTGCGGACCACCTTGAGGATCTCACTGGTTTCCACGTCGACGATTCTGGCATCGACCCGGAACCGACCGTAGAGGTCCACGAAACTTCCCATCACCATGTACTTCGCCCCGACCAGCTTGCCGATCTTGGCGGCGGTCGCGGCGTCGACGCGCTCCTCCTTGGCCAGGTTCTGCTCATCCAGCAGCCGCTGCACCTGCTCCCGGTCGACGATGCGTGCGGCCGGGTTCTGGGACAGCTCGCTGATCAGCATCCCGGGGATGCCACGTTCCAGCGCCTCGAAATTCTCCTTGTCCTGACCGTAGGAGCCGCCGTTCGTGAACTGAATGACGGCGATCCCGGGCCGGGTGTCCTGGGCCTCCTGTGCCGCCACCGCGGGCACGGCGGCCAGAAGGACCAGGGGGACGGTCAACCACGAGCAGCGTCGCATAAGAACCTCGCTAGAGAGTCAGGGTCATGCCTTCCATCGCGGCGTCCACCGTGAGCCCGGGGACCCGGACCGCCGCATAGCGTCTGGCTCCGGCCAGCAGAGCCTCGATCGTAGTGTCGTCGTGCTCCGGCTCGTGGTGGAACAGCACCAGGTGCCGGCAGTCCGCCTCCCGGGCAAGATCAATGGCCTGTTCCGGGGTGGAGTGGCCCCAGCCAGCCCGAGCCTCAATCATTGCCTCGGAGTACATCCCATCGTGGATTAACGTATCCACACCCCCCAGGAATCTCACCAGGTCACGGCGCCAGTGGGGACCAACGTCGTAGTTTCCGCCACTTCCCAGTTCGTTGTCGGTCAAGTAGGCCATGGTGCGCCCACCCTTCACCGGAACCAGCTTGTAGCCGAGCGTGGTACCGGGGTGACGCAGCCGGACCGCCTCGACCAGAAACCCGTCGATCTCGAACCTTCCTCCGCTGACCTCGGTGATTCTGAGGTCGGCGGTCAAGGCCTTCAGGGGCACCGGAAACACCACCGGATCCATCTGCCGGTCGAGAATATCCTCCAACGGCACGCCTGCCTGGGCCGATCCGTAAATCCGCACCGTGTTGCCCCGGGAATTCAGCGGCTGGAAGAAGGGCAGCCCCTGGATATGGTCCCAGTGCGTGTGGGTGAGCAGGATGTCGAGCGCCATGGCGCCAGGGGTCAGGCGGGACAGCTCCTGGCCGAGGGGACGGATCCCGCTGCCGGCGTCGAGGATCACCAGCTGATCCATGCCGCCGGAGACCGCCACGCAGGCAGTGTTCCCCCCGTATTTCGCTGTGTGGGCACCCGGGGTCGGGATCGACCCCCGCGTTCCCCAGAACCTGACCGTGTACGTCACGTCTCCTCTCACCGCGGACATGCCAGTGGAGCAAGGAGCCTGCCAGGTCTCCGCCGGACCGGACTCACTCGATTGCCGTGCGCGCGCTCACGAGCGGCCGGCGGCGCGCAGCAACAGTGGGCGGTTGGTGATGGTGATTTCCTTTCGAGTGACCTGAATCAGTTCCCGCTCGACGAAGTCGCGCATGGTGCGAGAGACCGTCTCTCGGCTGGAGCCGATCATCTGGGCGATAACGTGGTGGGTGATCCGCTTGGTGATTGAGTCGCCACCCTCCTCTTCGGCCATCCGGAGCACCAGATCAGCAACCCGCCCGCTGACGTCCAGCAGCACCAGACTCCCGATCTTCTCGTCTGCCCGGCGGAGCCGACGCGAGAGCTCCCGCATGAGGGCAATGGCGATCTCGGGGGAATTCTTCAGCCGGGCCTGGAAATCCTCCCGTCGGAGCATGAGCACCGACGCGTCAGTCATGGCGATCACGGTCGCGGACCGGGGCTGGTCGTCGATCAGGGCCATCTCGCCAAAGAAGGTGCCTTCCGCCAGGACCGACAGGATCACCTCCCGGCCGTCCTCGCCGATCAGCACCACCTTGACCTGGCCGGCGGCGACCAGGTAGAGCGCGTCCCCAGGGTCATCCTCGAACACGATGACGCTGCCCTTGGGGTAACTGCGTTCGCGAACCAGCTCGGCGAAGGCGGTGATGTCGCCTTCGCGCATGGTCGCAAACATGGGCACCTTCTTCAGGACCTCGAGAGGGCTGAGCGCCACAGGGGGCCTCGATGTTGATGGAAGTATCAGTCAGTACGTTAGTTAAGGCCCTGCCACCGTGTCAAACCCGGTCCCGGCTCAATCCCTGGCCGTCGCCCCGGGATCGACGCTGGGTGGTTGATACTCGCTGGACAGGGCAGGTATATTCTCCGGCTGTCCAGTCGATTGACACGGAAACCGCCCCCGACGGCGGGAGCGCCAAGGAGCGTCAGCGTGAAGGCCAATCTCCACCCGGTCTACCACAAGGTGCAGGTGCAGTGCGCTTGTGGGAACCAGTTCGAAACCCGGTCGACCAGTGCTTCGGTGCACGTCGAAATCTGTGCCAAGTGTCATCCCTATTTCACTGGTAAGCAACGGCTGGTCGATACCCAGGGTCGGGTGGACCGGTTCCGGAAGAAGTACGCCTCCGACAAGGCCGGCTCCGGCACCCCGGACTGATCCGTGGAGGCCCGACTCCGCCAGGCACTGGCCAGGGCGGAGGAGGTCGCCGCGGTGCTGGCTGACCCCTCGACAGCGGGCGAACCCGCGAAACTCCGGGCGCTGGGACGGGAGCATACCCGCCTGGCGCCCGTGGTGCTGCTGGCCGAACGCCTGACCAAGCTGAAGGACGAGCTGGCCCAGGCCCGGGAGATGGTCCAGGAGGCGGATCCCGAGCTGCAAGCAATGGCCCGGGCGGACCTGTCCCGGCTTCCCCCCGAAATCGCCGGTCTCGAAGCCGATCTGCACGAACATCTGTTGCCCCGGGATCCGCTGGACGACCGGGACGCCATCGTGGAAATCCGGGCTGGGGCGGGTGGGGATGAGGCTGGCCTGTTCGCCGGCGACCTCTATCGCATGTACCAGCGGTTCGTCCAGCGCCAGGGACTCTCGGTCGAAGTCATCTCGCTCTCCGACAACGCGGCGGGAGGGCTCAAGGAGGTGATCTTCGCCGTCCGCGGCAATGAGCCTTTCGGCCTGCTCCGCCGCGAGGCCGGTGTTCATCGGGTCCAGCGGGTGCCCGCCACCGAATCGGCGGGCCGGATTCACACCTCGGCGGCGACGGTGGCGGTCCTGCCGGAGGCGGAAGAAGTCGATGTGGTCATCCAGTCTCAGGAACTGAAGATCGATGTGTTCCGCTCGTCGGGCCCGGGTGGACAGAGCGTCAACACCACTGACAGCGCGGTCCGCATCACCCATCTCCCGACCGGCCTGGTGGTGTCCCAGCAGGACCAGAAGTCGCAGCTGCAGAACAAGCTCAAGGCCATGGAAGTGCTCCGGGCGCGCCTCCTCGATCGGCGGGTTGCGGAGCAGGAGGCGGCCCGGTCCCGGGATCGCAGGGCCATGGTGGGAACCGGGGACCGCTCGGCCAAGATCCGGACGTACAACTTTCCCCAAAGCCGGGTCACGGATCACCGGATCAACCTGTCGACCCACAACCTGGCCGAGGTGCTGGACGGCAAGCTGGACGATTTCGTGAACGCGCTGCGGATGGCCAGCCGTCAGGAGCAGCTCAATGCCTGACGTGGCCAGCCTCGAGGTACTGCTGACCGAGGGCGGCGCCACCCTCCGGAACGCCGGCATTCCGGAGCCCCGTCGGGAAGCCCGCCGGATCTGGGCTGACCTCCACGACCGCTCAGGCCCGGGGTTGGACGGCGGGGTCGGTGGGGAGTTGGGGTTGTGTTATCGCGAGCTGGTCCGGCGCCGCGCCGCCGGGGAACCGCTTCCCTATGTGACCGGCCTGGCGGGCTTCCGGAGGTTGACACTCGTGGTTGACCGTCGGGTGTTGATTCCCAGACCTGAAACCGAGGGACTGGTCGAACTGATGCTGACCCGGGTCCGCGGCGGTCAGGTGGTGGACGTTGGGACCGGCAGCGGGTGCATCGCGCTGGCGCTCGCCGATGAAGGGGCCTACGGTCAGGTGGTCGCGACCGACCGATCCGCGGCCGCGCTCAGCGTGGCGACCGGGAACGTGGCCCGGTTCGGCCGTAACGTCACCCTGGTCCGGACCGACCTGGTGCAGGGATTCGCGGCAGGCAGTTTCGACGCGGTGGTCTCCAATCCACCCTATCTTACCCAGGCAGAATACCGCGACCTCGACCCATCGGTCCGGGACTGGGAGCCGCCTGAGGCGCTGGTCGGCGGGGCGGATGGAGTGGCACTGGTGCGAGGACTGCTGGAAGGCGCCGGGCGGGTGCTTCGGCCCGGCGGGACGCTGGCGCTGGAGATCGACAGCTCAAGAGCCGAGGCCTGCCGGGTGTTGGCCGTGGGGGCGGGGTGGGACGAGGTGTCCGTGCATGATGACCTCTTTGGCCGGGCCCGGTATTTGGCGGCCCGGAGGAGCGACCAAGCGTGATCTGGGACAAGGCCGAGGAACTCGGACGACTGATTGGGCAGACTCCGGAATACAAGGGGGTACGCCGGGCCGAGGCGAGTCTGCGAGAGGATCAGGTGGCGCAGGGCAAGGTGGATCTGATTCAGAAGCTGGCGCGGCAGATGGACGAACTGGTGGCCCAGGGGCAGATGCCGGACCAGGCTACCGCTGAGCAGTACGAGACCGCAGTGCGGGACCTGGAGGTCAGCCCCACGGGACAGGCCTACGCCGTGGCCCGGGCCAACTTCGAAAAAGTGATGATCAGGGTAAACCAGCTCATTGCTCAGGGCATGGAAAAGGGCGGAGCCAGCAGCATCATCACCCTCGGATGAACTCGGGCTTCTTCCTGGTCGTCGAAGGAACCGAAGGCGCCGGGAAGACGACGCTGATCCGCGGTCTCGCGAGCCGGCTGGCCGAGGCCGGCCGCGACCGGGTGCTGGTACGGGAGCCGGGTGGCACTCCGGCGGCCGAACGAATTCGGGCCGTGCTGCTCGATCCCGGGCTGGCGATGGAGCCGGTCAGCGAACTGTACCTGTTCCTGGCGGCGCGGGCGGATCTGGTGGCGGCCGTGATCCGTCCCGCCCTCGAGCGGGGCGGCATGGTGCTGGCCGATCGCTTCGAGCTCTCGACCGAGGCGTACCAGTGCGGGGGCCGGGGGCTGGACCGGGAGTTGGTCCGGGGTGCCAATCGTGCGGCCACAGGGGGCCTGGAGCCGGACCTGACCCTGGTGCTGGACCTTGCCCCCGACCTGGGCCTGGCCCGGATCCGAAACAGTGGCCAGGCGCTGGACCGTATGGAGCAGGCCGGGTTGGAGTTCCACGCCAGAGTGGCGGAAGCCTTTCGACTCGCCACCGGACCGAATCTGGTCCATCTCGATGCGAGCCAACGGCCGGAACAGGTCTTGCAAGCGGCATGGAGCGAGTTAGCTCGGCGGCGGCAGGCAGCACCGGCGTCCAATCGGCATTAGTTTCCAATGACAGGGTGGGCGGCTGGGTCGGCTGCCTGCATCTCCCGCCCACCAGGAGGCAGCATGCGGCAGCGTTGGGGTCTGATCGCGGTGATCGCCGTGATTTCCTTTTTTACCGGCGGTTGGCTGTTGCAGCGCACTGGGGGCACCGACAGCATCCGCCAGGAACGCCTGTTCGACGACGTGCTGTCTCATGTCAGCGCCTACTACGTGGATTCGATTCCCCAGAGCGAGCTCTATCGCAAGGCGACCACCGGGTTGCTCGAGCAGCTCAAGGATCCCTACTCCCTGCTGCTGGTCGCGGATGACTATCGCCAGCTGACCGAGACTACCACCGGTAACTACGGTGGCCTGGGGATCCAGATCGACGTGCGTGATGGCTGGATTACCGTGGTGGCGCCGCTGCCGGACACACCCGCCGAGCGGGCCGGCATTGAGACCGGAGATCAGATCATCGCCGTCGACGGCCGCTCGACCAAGGGATGGAGCAGCGAGCAGGCGGTGAAGGCGCTGCGGGGCGAGGCCGGCAGCAGTGTGAAGCTGCAGGTGCGTCGCGCCGGCATGGCCGACGAGATTCCCTACCAACTGACCCGGGCCACGGTGCATGTGCGCTCGGTACCCCCCGGCAATCTGTTTACCGGTGGCATCGGGTACATCTCCCTGAACCCGGTAGCGGAGAGTTCCACCGAGGAACTGACCGCCGAAATGGACCGGATGCTTGGCAAGGGGATGAAGAGCCTGATCCTGGATCTGCGCGGCAATCCGGGTGGTCTGCTGGATCAGGGGGTGAAGGTCGCCGACCTGTTCCTCGATCCCAAGCAGGAAATCGTGGCGACCCGGGGTCGGGCCCGAGGCGCCACCAAGACCTTTGTCGATGGCGCGCCTCAGGCCTGGGGTTCGCTGCCGATCGTGGTGCTGGTCAACGACGGTACCGCCAGCGCCGCCGAGATCATCTCCGGGGCTCTCCAGGATCACGATCGTGCCGTGGTGGTGGGGGTCCCGACCTTCGGCAAGGGGCTGGTGCAGACCCTGTTCCCGTTCTCGAGCGATGTGGCCCTGAAACTCACCACCGGCCGGTGGTACACCCCCAGCGGGCGCACCATCCAGCGGGCGGCGCGGAGTGAGGAAGACCAGGCCCGTGTCGCGGCCCATGAAGCCGACGGGGTGGTGGACTCCGTGGCTGAGGACACCGTCGCCCGTCCGGTGTACCACACCGACAGTGGCCGTCCGGTTCGGGGTGGCGGCGGCATCGTCCCGGACCTGACGGTCCGACAGGACAGCCTCTCGACCGCCGAGCGTGCCCTGGCGACTGCGCTGGCCGCCAAGTTCATCGAATATCGTGATGCGATCACCAGCACTGCCCTGCAGATCAAGAACGACCACGGAGTTTCCCGTGAGGATTTCACCGTCACCCCGGCCATGCGGGCGGAGGTGCTGCGGCGGATGCGGGAGAAGGGCGTCAGCGTCAGCGACGAGATGTTCGACGCGGCCCAATCGCTGGTGAATGAGCAGCTGGGATACGAGATCGCGCGGTATGCCTTCGGTCGTCCGGCAGAATTCCGGCGGCGCGCCCGGGATGATCGCCAGATGCAGGCCGCGCTGGACCTGCTCCATCGGGCCGCATCGCCGCGGGCCCTTCTGGATCTGGCCATGGCTTCGGACCAGGCGGGCCCGACGGCGCGGAACTAGGCCGTTCCGCCGGGGCCGCAGGCCCCTCACCGCTCGCGCCGTTGGTTGACACAGAGCCCGCCCGGACGGTCGCCCGCGCGACCGGTCCGGGCGCTGTCGTTGGGGCTGGGTACGCGGGGTCCTCGCTACCGGGCGGTCCTGATGATCGGCGTTGTTGGAGGTGGCCGCATGGGGCGGGCCCTGGCCCGGGTCCTGGCCGATTCGGGGGAGCGGGTGGAGCTCTGGTCGCGGCGCGAAGCCGGGCTTGCGTCTGCCGAGGAGGGCCCCTCGGGGGTGCTGTCCGGCGCGGCGGTGCTGCTGCTGGCGGTTCCAGACGATGCGATCACCGACGTGGCGGCGAGGCTGGCCCAGCACGGGGCCATCGAGGCGTCACAGGTGGTGCTGCACCTCTCCGGTCTCCACGACGCCCGGGCGCTTCGGGCCCTGGCTGCCTCCGGTGCGGGGCTGGGCTCCTTCCATCCGCTGCAGACCATCACCGATCCCGCCGAGGCGGGTGAGCGGTGGCGTGGATCGTACGTGGCGGTCGAGGGCGATGCGCGGGCCATGACAGCGGGTGAGCGGCTCGCCGGTCTCCTGGGATTGACACCAATCCGCATCGCTGCCGAGGCCAAGGCGGCCTACCATATCGGCGCGGTCCTCGCCTCCAACTACGTCGTGGCCCTGCTGGGGATGGCCGCCCGGCTGGCGGCCGAGGCGGGGGTGCCAGCCGAGATCGCCGAGTGCATGTACCGGCCGCTGGTGCTCGGGGCCGCGGAGAATCTGCAGCGGCAGCCGCCGGCCAAGGCCCTGACTGGCCCGGTGCGACGAGGTGATGCCGAAACGGTCAGGGCTCACCTGGAGGCGCTGGAACCCGAGGCCCGGGCCCTGTATGCCCGGCTGGGGCTGGAGGCGCTCCGGCTGGCCCGCGAGGGGGGTCTGGATTCGGGGTTGGCGGCGCGGATGGAGCAGGTCCTGCGCGATTACTGATCGATGACCCGTACCCCGGCGGGAGGCGAGAACTGAAATTGGTCGGGGGCGATCCGGCGGTTTACCTCGACTCCGCTCAGGATCAGGGTCCGGGTCTGTCCCCCCTTCTCCCGAATCTCCAGCCGGCGGGGCAAGTGGTCGAATTGATCGATCCACACCACGGCGTCCACAAACGGCAGTGACCGATCCAGCGGCGAGAGTGCGACCACGTCCACTCCCCGACCGGCCACCGCATCCGCCCGCACATACCGCATCTGATAGCGCTCGACGGGATTGGTCAGTATCCAGGCCAGGACATTGGGCCCATAGGTCGGATCCGCCGGAACCTTGAACCGGAGCACCTGGCCGGGGGTGGTGCTGGGGGTATAGACCCACACCCAGGTACCGTCCATCACAATGGCGTCGCCGTCAGGATCGGAGAACCGCATGGAGAGTCGGGACTCGCCGGCCTGGACCAGCTGGCCCCGACTGTCGTAAGTGCCGATCATGGAATCCGCCAGGATCTGGCGGAAGTCGGCGCGGAAGGCCGTCATCGCCTGATAGCGTGCCGCGGCATCGGCGATGATGGCGCGAGGATCCGGATCCTGGCTGGTCGTGCCCCCGAGCAGCGCCAGTCCACCAAGCAGCGGCGCGAGGCGTATCGCGCGGATCATGGTTCGACCCCGACTGGCCGGGCCAGACGCCGACCGATCGCTTCCACGATGATTCCGGTCTCCCCCATCAGCCGAGCGAACTGCTCCGGATAGAGGCTCTGGGCGCCGTCGGACAGGGCCCGGTCCGGTTCCGGGTGCACCTCCACCAGCAGGCCGTCGGCGCCCGCGGCGACGGCCGCCCGGGCCATGGGAATGACCATGTCCCGGTGGCCGGTTCCATGGCTCGGATCCGCGACGATGGGCAGGTGCGAGACCGCCTTGACCACCGGGATGGCGGAGAGATCAAACAGGTTGCGAGTGGACGAATCGAAGCCCCGCACGCCCCGCTCGCACAGGATGACGTTGGGATTGCCCTCGGCCAGGATGTACTCGGCCGAGAGCAGCAGTTCCTGGATGGTGGCGGAGAGGCCGCGCTTGAGCAGCACCGGTCGGCGCAGCCGACCCACCTTCTTCAGCAGGGAATAGTTCTGCATGTTCCGCGCGCCGACCTGGATGATGTCGGCAACCTCGGCCACCGCGTCCGCCGTTTCCGAATCCATTGCCTCGGTGACGATCAGCAGCCCGGTCTCTTCCCGGGCCCGGGCCAGCAGCCGGAGGCCTTCCTTGCCCAACCCCTGAAACGAGTACGGGCTGGAGCGTGGCTTGAACGCTCCGGCCCGGAGGATCACCGCACCGGCTTCCCGCACCTGCCGGGCCGCGGTGAGGATCTGGTCCTCGCTCTCGACCGAGCAGGGGCCGGCCATGACCACCACGGCCTCCCCGCCGATGGTCAGGCCTCCCGGCAAGCGGATGATCGTCGACTCGGGCTTCCACTCCCGGGAGACCTGCTTGTAGGGCTTGGAGACGTGGATGACCTCCTGGACGCCGGGAAGGGCTTCCAGGCGGGAGCCGTCGACCCGGCCGTCGTTGCCCACCAGACCGACGGTAGTCCGCTGCCGGCCTGGCATTGGTCGGGCGGTGTAGCCCATATCATCGATGGTGCTGCAGACCCGGCGGATCTGCTCCTCCGAGGCATCGGTGTGCATCACGATCAGCATCGGGTCGTTTCGCTCCCCGGCGCCAGGCGACAGGCGCCTGACGCCGCCGAATGACTCTCCGACCCCTGGTCGTCCAACGCCGGCGGCCTCAATCTACACCCGCTCCAATTCGCCCAGCCGTACGCCCACGATCGTGGACACACCCGGTTCCTGCATGGTGACGCCGTAGACGGCTTCGGCGGCCTGCATGGTCCGCGGGTTGTGGGTGATGACGATAAACTGGGTCGACGGCTTGAACTCATCCAGCAGCCGGATGAACCGGCCCACGTTGGCATCGTCCAGGGGGGCGTCCACTTCGTCCATGAGGCAGAACGGGCTGGGCTTGGTCAGGTAGATGCTGAACAGCAGTGAGACCGCCACCAGGTAGCGCTCGCCGGTGGACAGCAGGTGGATCCGCTGTACCCGCTTGCCCCGCGGGGCGGCGTGGATGTCGATCTCACCCTCGAGCGGATCATCGGCGCTGGACAGTCGAAGGTCGCACTCGCCGCCCCCGAACAGGGTCTGGAAGACGTGCAGAAAATTGCCCCGGACCGCGGTGAAGGTCTCCATGAACATGGTGCGGGCGGTCCCGTCGATTTCCCGGATGGCCTGCTGCAGGGAGCCCCGGGCCGCGACCAGGTCGTCGCGCTGCGCCACCAGGAAGTCCAGCCGCTTGCTCTCATCGGCATGCTCCTCGACGGCGAGGGCGTTCACCGGGCCGATGCTGTCCAGGGCCTCGATGATCCGCCGGGCTTCGCTTTCGAGGGTTTCCAACTCCAGATCTAGCAGGGGTGCCTCGGTGAGCAGGGTGTCAATCGGCCGCTTCCATTCGGTCTCCACCCGCTCCACGATGGCGCGGCGCCGGCCGGCCGCCTCGGTCATGACGATCTCGAGGTGGTGGTACTCCTCGGTAACCCGCTCGACCAGGTCGCGAGCTTCCTGCAGGGTCTGCTCGGCGGTGGCCAGGGCCAGGTCGGTCGCGAGCGCCCGGCCATCGGCCTCGTGCGTGGCGGTCTCCAGGTCCTGCACCGCGACCCGGCGCTCGCTCCGGAGCTCGATCCACTGGGCCTGCTGCGCGACCAGCTCGGTGGTGCCGGTCTCGATCTCGCTCAGTTCGCTGGCCAGCGTCACGGCAGCGTGATCAGCCTCGGTCCCCTGGTGCAGGGCCCGCTGCAGGGCGGTCTGGGCCGCCTCCAGCCGAGCCAGGAGCTGGGCCTCAAGGACCTGGGAGTGGACCCGCGCATCCCGGGCCGCTTCCTGTTCGGATTCGAGTTCCCCCAATTGGGCCCGGCCCACCCCGAGCTGCTCGTCCAGCCGGGCCCGGGCCAGGTCACCCTCGACCAGGCCCGCGTCAATCTCCTGCAGCCGGCGTTCGGCGCGTTCGATCCGCTCATTGAGGGAACGCAACTGGCCATTGGCGTCGGCCAGCTCCCGGCCCACTGCGGCCGCGATCCGATTGGCGTCCTCGCGCGCCGCCACCGCCAGCCGTTCGGCCTCGCGGGCCCGGTCGGACGCCTGGCCGGTCTGTTCCTGCTCCGCCTCCGCCTCTGCCAACCGGGCCTCGGTGGCGCCCAGCGCCAGGTCGGCCCGATGCAGGGCCGCCTGGGCGGCCGAAACCTCGGCGGCGAGGCTCTCCAGCTCGGCTCGGCGCCGCAGCGGACCGGAAGGGCTAGGCGCGCCCGCCAGCAGCACCGCCCCGTTGGGGCGCCGCAGTGCCCGTCCCGCGGGGTCCAGGATTTCGGACCCCCCTAGCAGGTTCCGGACCCAGCGGTCGGCCGGACCCTGGGCGTACAACCGGTCCTGCAGCGGGCTGGCACCGCTGTCGCTCCCGGGGCTCCAGTCGAGGGGCAGCAGCGCGATCGCGCCGGGCTGCTCCCGCGAGTGCCACTCCTGGATTGCGGTGAGGCTGGCGCTGTCCCGGATCAGCACTGCGTGGACCCACTCGCCCAGGAGCCGCTCCGCGATCTCGGCGTCCTCCCGACCGGTGCGGATGAAGTCCGAGAGCGGGCCCAGGATGGCCTCGCCGAACCGCTCCCGCACCGCCAGCAGCGCCGCCGCGCCCGGGGCCAGACCGACCCGGTCGCGCTCCAACTCCTCCAGCGCCTGGCGTCGCGCCGTCAGCTGGGCCAGGGTCTCTTCCGCAGTGCGCCGATCGGCGCGCTCCATGGCCTCCCGGCGGCGCAGCTCCCCCACCTGGTGCCGGGCCCGTTCGGCCTCCGCCGCGAGCCGCTTGGCCTCCTGAGCGTGCCGCTGGGCAACGTCCACCGCATCGGCCTGTCGCCGCTCGGCCACCTCCCGCTCGGCTTCGGCGGACTCGCGCCGGGCGTGGGCCGTGGTGGCTTGCTCGCGGAGCGATGCCAGGTCGGCCTCCAGAGAGACCCGCTCGCCTTCCAGTGATCGCAGCGCCTGAATCCGCTTCTGGATCTCCTCTTCGAGCTGCCGGACTCGCTGCCGAACTTCACCCAGCCGGAGCCGCACCGCCTGCTCCGCCTCGCTGCGGGTGGTGAGTTCGGTCTGGATCCGCTCCCGCTCGCCCTGTGAGGCCAGGTGCTCCGCTGCGGCGGATTCCCGGTCCCGCACGGCCTGCTGCCGGCGCGACTCCATCTGGCCCCGCTCCTCGGTTGCCCGGAGGCGCCGAGCTGCGGCATTGGCGAGGCGTTCCGCCGCCAGCGCCAGGTCGCCATCCAGCCGACCCAGCTCGACCCGGACGTCTCCCAGCCGGCGGGCGATCTCGGTGCGCTCGGTCTCGGCGCGGGCCCGGGCCCGGGCGGCCTCGTCCCGTTGGGTCTCCGCTCCCGCCAGCCGCTCCCGGTTCTGGGGCAGCTCCAGCTCCAGTTCGCGGTGGCGCCGCGCCGACTGCTCCAGCTGGGTCGCCAGGTCCTCCAGCTGCCGCTTGGCCAGGGTCAGCTGGACCGCAAATTTCTCCTCCATCAGCCGCACATGGCGCTCGGCCTTCCCCTTCTGCCGGGCCAGGCTGCGCAGCTGGCTCTGAATCTCGGCAATCAGGTCCTCGACCCGCTGCAAGTCCCCGGCGGTTTCCTCCAGCCGGCGCTCCGTGGTCTGGCGGCGGTCGCGATACAGCCCGATGCCGGCCGCCTCCTCGAACAGGGCCCGGCGATCCTCGGCGCGATCCGACAGTAGCAACTCGATCATCCTGGCCTCGATCACCACGCCCGCGTCGGTGCCCAGGCCGGTGCCCCGCAGCAGATCCTGAATGTCGCGCAGCCGGACCACCGTGCCGTTGAGGAGGTAGTCCGACTGGCCCGACCGGGACAGGCGTCGGGTGATGACCACTTCGCGGTAGGCGATGGGGAGCTCGCCCCCGGTGTTGTCCAGGTACAGGGAGACCTCGGTGACGTTGACCGGCCGGCGGGCCGCCGACCCCTGAAAGATGACGTCCTCCATCTTGCCACCGCGCAGGGTCCGGGCTGACTGCTCGCCCAGGACCCAGCGCACCGCGTCGGAGACATTCGACTTGCCGCAGCCGTTGGGCCCCACGATGCCGGTCACGCCATCCTGGAACGCCAGGGTGACGGTGTCGGCGAAGGACTTGAACCCCGAGAGTTCGAGCTTCGTGAGCTTCATCCGTGGAGATCCTGGCTAGCGGTTGGGTTGGTAAACGAAGAACGGGCGGCCCAGTCCGCGCCCGGTGGATTCCGCAGCCTCGCGGCTGGGGTACGGTCCCAGCACCACCCGGAATCCGTCCTCGCCGGGCCTGGGATCCAGCACCCTGGCGGGCAGGCCCTGCTGCGACAATTGCCGGGCCAATTCCCGGGACCAGTCGCGGTTCTGCGAACTGGACACCTGCAGAAACACGGCGGTCGCCTCGCTGTCGGCGGTGGCCGCGGAATCCATCTCGGTGGGCGGAGCCGCGGCTGCGGTCGCCGTTCCGGTCTCCGGGGTCCACGCCAGCGGGAGCCAGAGATCTTCGGCTCCGCCTGCCACCCGGCCCGATTCGGGGAAGTCGCGGTGACTGAGGTCGTACGCCACGACGTTCTTGCCCGCTTTCACCAGCAGGGTCTGCTGGTTGGTGACCGTCGGGAGGTCGGGGTGCCACTCCGCAGGGAACCCCTGCAGATACCGGTTGTCCGCCAGGTCCACCAGCCACACCGAGTCCGCCGTCGGCGGCCGCACCAGCAGCCAGCGGCCGAAGGGGTCGAGGCGGAGGTCGCCGGCGCTCCCGGGCAGCTCAATCAGGCCCACCTGCTCCCGGGTGAAGCGGTTGAAGACCAGCAGCTCAGGGTCCTTCAGGGCTACGTAGAAGCGGTGCCCACTGGGCGAGAAGACCACCGCGCGGACGTGTCCCCGGATCGGCAGCGTGATCGGCGTCTCGGGTTGATCGGGGTCGATCAGGACGACCGCGGTATCCGCGGCAATGGCGACCAGGTCACCCCAGAACGTAACGCTGGCCTCTCCGGCTGGGACCATGATCCGGCCGGCGGGGTCGGAGGCGTGCAGCACCGAAAGCTCGCTGCTGGCTCCCCGCGAAAGCGCCAGCAGCGCAGGGCCCCGGGAACCGAAGAGGGCCTGTGGCGGGGCGGGAAGGCGGGCGGCGAACCGGACCGGGTTGCGGTGGACGAATTGCACCACCCGGAGGCTGTCATCGACCGTGAACAGGGTTCCATCGGGTCCGATGGTGACATCGCGCACGCTGGTAATGGCCTGGGGCCTGGGGCGGGCGGTCTGAAGGTCCAGGGTGATGATGTCGTGCTTGGTGCCCAGAAGGTACACCAGGCCGAGGTCGAGGTCGGCGCCGACCACCCGCTCCAGTGCGGGCATCGGGTCGGTGGCGCGCCAGCCCCAGGGCTCGAGGCGGGGCACATGATAGAGCACTGCGGTCCCGCCGTGGACCGGGAGCCGCAACAGGCTCGAGGGTGGAGTCGTCGACGCGACCGAGAGACGACGGACATAGGGCGGAGTGCCGGAGCGGCAGGCGCCGAGCAGGAGCACCGCCAGCAGCACCAGCGAGAGACGGGTCGGCACAGCGGGAATCTAGCTGGAGCAGGAGGGCGGGAGAAGCTGAAACGGCAGCTCCCGCGACCCCGGTGGCTGGCCCGGGTCCAGGCGGGCCGGCGGTGCAGCGGGCCGGAGGGCCGATGGGCCCCCCGGGCTCAGAACACGGGACCCAGACTCAGGGTCCAGAGTCCCTTGACGGCCGTGCGCTCCTGGGGAACCGAGTAGTCCAGCCGCAGCACCACGAAGTTGAAGAAGTTCATCCGGGCCGATGCGCCGAGTGTCTGCATCGGGGTCCGGACCCGCACCGGGTCATCCCCGGGCTTCCGGGTCCACTGCAACTGGTTGCCCTCGTTCCAGGCAATGCCGACATCGTAGAACAGCGCGCCTTCGATCGGCGGGAATCCGGATGGACCCCCGATCTGCGGGGTCAGGATGGGGAACCGCAGCTCGGCGCTCCCCAGCGCGATCCGGGTGCCGACCAGCCGGTCGAGGGCGGCGCAACCGGTAAAGGTGCCCGGCTGATTCACGAGGCACTCGTTGCCGTAGTAGCTCCCGGAGGTGTTGCCACGCAGCAGTTCGGTGTTGCCGAGGAACATTCGGAACCGTTCGGCCTGAGGGCCGTTCCGGCCGAAGTACAGGGCCCGGGTCGCGAAGGTGAGCGGGCCGACGATCTTGTCATAGCGGCGGTAGTCGACCAGGCTCTCGAAGTAGCGCCAGCCGCCGAGCGCCTGGGAGACCTGCACCCGGTAGCGCCGCCCGTAGAACGGTCCGACATACCCGAATAGCGAGTTGTCGAAGGTGAACGCCACCGTGGGCTGCACGAAGGCGGCGCTGCCCAGGCTGATCTCGGAGGAGGTGATGTTACCCTGGGTGTTGTAGGGTGGGTTCGGATTGTAGGGCTGGATGATCTGCTGCAAGTGGTCGGTCACGTGGACCACAGCGGCGCCCAGTTCGATCCGGCGGAACCGGTCCAGGGGGTAGATGGCCTGGGCCCGGGCCGAGCGCCACACGATCCGGCGCAGATTAGTGATGTAGAGTCTGGTGTCGGCATCAACGATGGCGATCTGGTCCGGCTCGTAGAAGTAGTAGGGCTCCTGGCCTCCTGAGATCGCCCAGTTGAGACGATGCCGGGTATTGACGTAGGTCGCGTTGACCAGGGCCTCGGTGATCCGCCCGTTGACGTACAGGGCGAAGAACATCTGGTGATCGCCCAGCAGGTCCGAGAAGGCGACGGCGCTGCCGCCGTAGAACCCGCTGCCGAAGTTGTCCCGGGTGTACCCGATCGAGGGGCGGGCCACATAGTCAGGCTGGAACTTCACCTTGTAGGGGCGAACCGTGAACTCGGCGGTGTCGGGCAGCGGGATCTTGACCGAGTCCATGAGCGCGGAGATGCTGACCATGGGGTTCAGCGAGTCGGGACCCGCCGCGGCGGAATCAGCGGGACGGAAGCCTCCCTTCCCGACGTATATCGATCCGGGGGTCTCCAGCGCCCCGGCCGCAGCGCTGTCCGGCGCTTGGTGGACCGGAACGGTCGTGGAGTCGCGGGGGACAGCTGCGGAATCGCGGAGGGCCACTGCGGGGGCCTGCCAGGGCTCCCGGCGCAGCTGCTCCGGATGGTCGATGGAGTAGACGTCGTAGCGGTCCCGGGCGTAGTAGACGAAGGCCAATCGGTCGGCCGCCCGGGCCCAGGACAGCACCGGGGAGAGCGGGGTGATGCCCTGGGCCCCGGTGAAGAGGTCGGTGATCTGGTAGATCTGCTGATCGTTCCGATCATAGAGGAAGATGTTGCTGACCCCGGTCCGGTCGGAGACGAAGGCGAGGCGCTGCCCATCCGGGGACCACTGCGGGCTGACATTTCGGCCGTGGTCCATGCCGGGCAGGAGGTCCAGCCTGTTGGTCGCCAGGTCCAGGGTCGCGATCCGCATGTCGCCGATATGCAGCGTCCGGAAATCGGTTTCCGGTCCCCGATCGGTCGCGAAGGCGATGGTGCTGCCGTCGGGGGACCAGACCGGGTGCAGGTCCGCGTACCGGTCATGGGTCAGCCGGCGGAGGTTGGTGCCATCGGCGTTCACCAGATACAGGTCGGACAGGCCTCCGTCGTACCCGCTAAACACCAGCTGCTGGCCGTCCGGGCTCCATGCCGGGGTGGTGACCCCGCTGAGCGGGACCTGGATCCGGCGGGCCTCCCGGTTACGGGCCACGTCGACGATCAGGATGTCGTCGCGGGGGCCCCGCTTGGCGGCCATGGCAATGTACTTGCCGTCGGCGGACCAGCTGACGGCGGAGTTGATGAATCGGAAGGTCTCGTAGTTGCTGCTGTAGGACGACTTCAGCAGCCGCCGCTTGACCTTGCCGGTCGCCGCGTCGGCCAGATAGAGGTCGACGAAGTAGAAGTCCTTCTCGCTGAAATAGGCGATCTCGCGGCCGTCCGGCGACAGCGCCGGGGCGAGGTGCAGGGTGCCCTGCGAGCGAGCTTCGGTGAGCACCGGTTGGGCCAGATCCTGGGCCCGCTGCTGGCTGGCCACCTGGGGCAGGTAGATGCGCTGAACATGCTCCCGCCAGAGGGCCGAGAGTTCCTTATAGTCCAGTCCGAGAACCCGGCGGATCGATCCTTCCAGGCCACCACCACCGGCCATGGTGCCCTGCATGATGGCGCCGACGGCCTCGTCCCCCCAGCGGCCCCCGATGAACGCCAGCAGCGCCTGGCCATAGCGATAGGGAAAGATCCGAGGGTCATTCTCCAACTGGTCGATGGTCGGGATCTTTCCTTCGATGGCAGCGTCACGGAGCCACATCGCGGTATTGGGGTCCACGCCGCCGATCGAGAAGTACTCCGCCATGCCTTCCACGAACCACAGTGGGGGGTTCACGCTGATGATGGTGGCCAGGCCGGCGCCGGCCCGCCCCCGGCTCCACATGTCGTACTGGAACTGGTGCACCATCTCATGCTGCAGCACATGCTCCAGTTCCTCGTACGAACCGGTGAAGGGCAGAATGATCCGCTGCTTGAAGAAGTCCGTGACCCCGCCGGTGCCTTCGCCCGGAGCCTCGCCGCCGAGGGCGTTGGTCTGCTGGAAGTCGGACTGGGAGGCGTACAGGATGATCGGTTTCCGCTCCTTGTACTCATGGCGGAGCAGCCGGGACAGCCGGACATAGGACCGCTCGGCCATCCGACCCGCGTCCAGAGCGGCTTCCCGGGTCTCGGGATAGAAGTAGATGTCGAAGTGTTCGGTCTTGAGCACCTTGAAGTCGAAGGTGCGGTACTGGACCTTGTTCTGGCCGAAGTAGTACTGCCCCTGCATGGCGCCGGGCAGCGAGAGCAGGGCCAGCACCAGCGCGAACCGTCGTAGCATGAAGACACCCGCCAGTCAGGCGCCGGGCTTGATCTCCGGCGCATCACTCCAGAGCCGCTCGAGCTGGTAGAAGCCCCGGGTCTCCGGATGAAAGAGGTGGACCACGAAGTCCACGAAATCCAGCAACACCCAGCGGCCGCCGGACAGGCCCTCCACGTGATACGCCCGGAGCCCTCCCTGATCCAGCCGCCGCAGCACCGACTCGGCGATGCCGCGAACGTGCGCGTCGGACGTGCCGGATGCCATCACAAAATAATCGGTTGCCTCGCTCAGGCCGCGCAGGTCCAGGACCAGGATATCCCGGCCCTTGAGATCATCGATGGCCCGGACCGCCTGACCCAGCTCCCCCGGGAGCCTCACCGGGTGGCGTCCGCGGCCGGGTCTTCCACCTGCCAGAACACGGCCCAGGCACCGGCGCCAACGTGGACCCCGAGCACCCCGGTGGCCAGGGTGACGAAACAATCCTTCGGCTGGTAGGCGGCCACCAGGGCGGCCCGGACCCGCTCCGCCACCGCGGGGGCCTCCGCGTGGGCGATCCCGAAGCGGATGGCCCGGGGCCGTGGGGTCAGCCGCCGATCCAGCAGCGTCAGCACCCGGGGCACCACGTTGGCCCCGCCCCGCACCCGGTCCACCGGGACCACTGCCCCCTGGTCATCCAGCGACAGGATCGGCTTCACATCGAGCATCCCGGCGAGCCAGGCCTTGCCCCGCGTGACCCGCCCCGACCGCAGCAGATTGTCGAACCGGTCCACCGTCAGGAAGCACCCCGACTGGCGCCGCACCCGGCCCAGCTCCCGGACAATGTCGGCGGCCCTCCAGCCCGATTCCGCCAGTTCGGCCCCGCGCAGCGCGAGCATCCCCAGCCCCAGGGAAGCCGTGGCGCTGTCGAAGCAGTATACCCCCTCCAGTTCCGCGGCCCGGCTGGCGGCCAGTCCCGACTGGAACGTACCGGACAGACGCGAGGACAGCAGGACCGCCACCAGCTCATCGGCTTCCGCCCGGGCATCGCGGAAGGCCTGGACAAACGCTCCCGGGGTCGGCTGGGAGGTGGTCGGATGGGCCTTGGATTCCCGCATCTTGCGGTAGAAGTCCGCCGGCTTGAGCTCCACCCGATCCTGAAACGTTTCCTCTCCAAACATGATCTGCAGCGGCACCAGCGCGATGTGATGCCGGTCGAGTACCGCGTCCGGCAGGTCGGCGCTGGAATCGGCCAGGACGGCCACCGGTCGGCGCTCGCCGTGGGCCAGCCGGCGGTGCTGGGCCCGCATGTCTTCGGCCTTGGTGGTCTGGATCTCGCCCCAGCGACCTGCGAACGTAAAGACGGCCTCCGGGGTGTCGGTGTGCACATGCACTTTCAGCAGGTCGCCCGCCACCACGACCTGGAGCGACCCGCCGAAGCGCCGTAGCTGGCTGCGCACCTCATTGGCGGGCGGGACCTGGTCCCCACGGACCATCACCTCGGTGCAGTACCGGAAATCCCGCTCGGCGGCGACCTCCATTTCGGCTGCCGCGAACGGCTCCGCCGAGAAGGCCGTGGGACTCGCCGGCAGGATGGGGTCCCCGTCGATCAGGCGGACCACTCCCTCGAGCATCCGGACGAACCCCATGCCGCCGGCGTCCACCACGCCGGCCTCACGCAGCACTTCCAGCAGCTCCGGTGTGTGCGCCAGGGCAACCTCGCCCTCGGCCAGCAGCCGGGCCATGAACACGGAAATGTCGGGCGAGTCTGCCGCGGCGCGCTCCGCGGCCGTGGCAGACTCCCGGGCGACCGTCAGAATGGTGCCCTCGCGGGGGTCGTCGAGAGAGGTGTAGAGGCGGTCGGCCCCGCGCCGGAAGCCGGAGGCGATCTCGGGGGCAGTGGCCACGACTTTTCCCTCCATGGCTTCCGCAAAGCCAAGGAGGAAGTGGGCCAGCATCATGCCGGAGTTGCCGCGGGCGCCGAGCACGGCACCCCGGGCAGCGGTCCGGGCCGTGGTTCCCAACGGCGCGTCGCCGAGCGCCCGGAGGGCGTCGGCGACGGAGCGGAGCGTCAGGCTGAAGTTGGTACCGGTGTCCCCGTCGGGAACCGGGAAGACATTGATGCGGTTGATCTCTTCGCGACCCGCGGCGACCCATTCCGCCGCCGCGGTCAGGGACCGGGCCAGCCGTGGCCCGTCGACATAGCGGATCCCGACCGTCATCCCCCGGGCGCTATTCCGCGACCACCGTGACCCGGAGTTCGGCCTGGACCTCGTGATGCAGTCGCACCGCGACGATGTGCTCGCCCAGGGCCTTGATCGGATGTTCCAGCTCGATCTTGCGGCGGTCCACCGCATGGCCCTGCTGGGCCAGGGCGTCGGCCAGGTCCTGGGAGGTGATGGAGCCGAACAATCGGTCGCCCTCCCCGGCCTTCCGGGCCAGGGTCACGCTGACCCCCCGCAGGGTCGCGGCAAAGGCCTCGGCGCTGGTACGCTCCTCCGTCATCCGGGCCCCGCGCGCCCTGGACTCGGCCAAGATCCGCTTGCGGTTGCCTTCGGTGGCTTCGTAGGCCAGGCCCTTGGGGAGCAGGTAGTTCCGGGCGTAGCCCGGCTTCACCTTGACCAGCTCGCCGGCCTTCCCGAGGGACTTCACGTCCTCGCGTAGAATGACTTCCATCGCTTGCTCCTCGTCAGGGGGCTCAGCTGATGCCGCGCTTGATGTACGGCAGGAGTGCCAGGAAGCGGGCCCGCTTGATCGCGACGCTCAGCTGGCGCTGGTGCCTCGCGGTGATTCCAGACAGCCGGGCGGGGAGGATCTTGCCGCGCTCGGTCAGGAACCGCTGCAGCAGCTTGTCGTCCTTGTAGTCGACGTAGCGGAGCCCCGCTTCGGCCAGCGGGTCTCCCTTGCGGGAGCGCTTCATTCGTCGTCCTCCTCGGCGCTGCGATCCGCGGCATCCCGGACCGGGGCGTAGTCGTGCTCGTTCACCACCACCAGGTGGCGGAGCACCCCATCATCCAGCTTGATGGCGCGCTCGAATTCCGGCAGTTGAGTCGGCTCGGCCTTGAAGTTGGCGATCACGTAATAGCCGGTGTCACGCTTCTTGATGGCGTAGGCGAGGGTCCGCTTGCCCCAGTGGTTGACGGCGATCGCGTCAGTACCGGTCTGCGGCAGCAGGGCGTGGAAGCGGTTGAGTTTCTCGGTGATGGCGGGTTCTTCGAGGGCACTATCGAAGATGTAGACCGCCTCGTACTGACGGGGCATGTCACCTTCCTCTGGTCTGGGCGCCCCGGCCTGGTGCGAGGTCCGGGGAGGACGCTTTATCGAGCGGCAAAACCTAATCAGGAGAACGGCTTAGCGGAAGCCCCCGGCTACCAGTCCCGCGCGGCTCCCCCGCGGCTGGGAGGGCGCTTCCCTTCATGGGTGGTCAGCTGCTGCCGTTCCAGCGACTCCAGCATGGCCCGGGCCTGGTCCTGGTTGAGTTCATCCACCGATTCGCCCTCGTCGCCACCCTGGCCGCCGCCCGCCATCGCCCCCACGG
>CALMOP010000269.1 GCA_937871775.1 uncultured Gemmatimonadota bacterium
CCACGACGTCGACTTCCACGAGCTGGTGTACCACCTCGGCAGTCGGCCCCGACTGAAGGAACTGATCGCGGGTCTGTTGCGTCGAGTGGACCGGTACTGGCTGATGCACGGCCTGATGCTGACCCATCGGCTGGAGTTCGAGGCCGAGCACCGGGCGCTCCTGGCGGCATTGCGAGCCCGGGACCCGGAGGCGGCGGCCGGGCTGCTGGAGGCGCACCTGGCAGGTGCTTGCCGCCATCTGATTGCCGAGCTGACTCGACACGACTCCGGGGCCGGGGCCAGCGTGACCCCGGACCTCCCCCCGGCGCCCGCCCGATAGCGGCGCCTTTCCGGCCCTGACCGCCAGCGGACCGCATGCACTCCAAAGTCACCTCGATGCGCGAAGCCATCGCCGCCCACGTCCATGATGGGGACACGGTGGTCATCGAAGGCTTCACCCATCTCATCTGCTTCGCCGCCGGGCACGAGATCATCCGGCAGCGGCGCCGCGACCTCACCATCGCCCGGCTGACGCCGGACCTGATCTACGACCAGATGATCGCCGCCGGCTGCGCCCGGAAGCTGGTCTTCTCCTGGGCCGGCAATCCCGGCGCCGGTTCGCTGGGGGCCTTCCGGCGGGCGGTGGAGAAAGAGACCCCGCCCCTCGAGATCGAGGAGTACAGCCACTTCGGCATGGTGGCCCGGATGTCGGCCGGCGCCGCGCGGCTGCCGTTCTGGACCATGCGGAACTACATGGGCACCGACCTTCCCAAGGCCAATCCGCTGATCCGCACCGTGACCTGCCCCTATACCGGCGAGGTGCTGGCCACCGTGCCTGCGCTCAACCCCGATGTGACCATCATCCACGCCCAGCGGGCGGACCAGTTTGGGAACGCCCAGGTCTGGGGCCTGCTCGGCGTCCAGAAGGAAGCGGCCTTCGCGTCGAAGCGGGTGATCGTGGTGGTGGAGGAGCTGGTGGACCAGTCGGTGATCCGGGCCGATCCCAATCGCACCCTGATTCCGGGCATGATCGTCGCTGCGGTGGTGGTGGAGCCGTGGGGCTGCCACCCCAGCTACGCCCAGGGCTACTACGATCGCGACAACGACTTCTACGTCGCCTGGGAGGACATCTCCCGCAACCCCGCCCGGCTGGAGGCCTACCTGCAGGAATTCGTCTACGGTGTGACGGACCGCGCGGCATACCTCAGGAAGCAACCGGAATTGCGGGATCGACTCGCGGCCAAGGACCTGATCTGCGCGGGGGTGAACTATGGCTTCTAAGGCGGCGCCCGCCGCGGACCAGGCCGCGGCTGCCTACTCGCCTGCCGAGATGATGGCCGCGGTGGCGGCCCGGGAGCTGGCCAACGGCGAGGTGGTCTTTGTCGGCATCGGGCTGCCCAACCTCGCCTGCAATCTGGCCCGGGCGCTGCAGGCGCCGGACCTGGTCCTGATCTACGAATCCGGCGCGGTGGGCGCGGTGCCCGAGCGGCTGCCGGTCTCGATCGGGGACCCCTCGCTGGTGACCGGGTCGCTGATGGTCTGTTCCATGGCCGATGTGTTCCAGCTGTTCCTGCAGAATGGCAAGATCGAGGTCGGGTTCCTGGGCGGGGCCCAGGTCGATCGCTGGGGGAACATCAACACCACGGTGATCGGGAGCTACGACCGGCCCAAGGTCCGGCTCCCCGGTTCCGGCGGGGCCGCGGAGATCGCGATCCATGCCCGGCGGGTGGTCATCATCAGCCGGCTCAACGCTCGCGCTTTTCCGGCGGAGGTCGACTTCCTGACCAGCCCCGGTCAGCGCTGCCGAGGCCGGACCCGCACGGAGCTGGGGATGCCCGGGGCGGGCCCGATCAAGGTGATCACCGACAAGGGCATCCTGGAGAATGATCCGGAGTCCGGAGAGATGGTCCTGACGGCGCTGTACCCCGGGGTTGCCGTGGCTGAGGTGAAAGCGAACATCGGCTGGCCGCTCCAGGTCCGGCCCCAGCTCGGGCTGGTTGCTCCGCCGACTGGGGAGGAGCTGCGACAGCTCCGAGAGGTGCTGGATCCGAAGAAACTGTTCCTGGGTTAGGCAAGGGGTGCGCGTAGGGGCGACCCGTTGGGGTGCCCCTACGGCTCCCGCTGAGGCGGAATGATCTCAGTGCAGGGTGAAGCTCGCCCCCAGCTGGATGACGTTCTGCTCGATATCGTCGACCACCTTCGACCAGCGGAAGGTCGCGGTGGGCGAGATCGAGACCTTCTTGCCGACGGGGATATCGTAGCCCAGGCCGGCTATGAACCCGAGGCCGCTCTCAGTGTCGGAGCTTCCTCCCGCCGATGCGGTCCACCCACCAACGCCGACGCCGCCCTTCAGGAACAGCCCACCAGCCGGCACCGGGTAGTAATAGGCGACGCCGGAGAGGTTCCAGGAGTTGAGGGTCACCCCGCTCTCGTCCTTGCTCCAGCCGTCCGACTCGACCCCGAGCAGCAGCGAGTGGCCGACCGTGCCGCCCAGTGCGAAGTTGCCGGCCACCGCGCTCTCGCGCGTGGTGGAGCCGCAGTAGCTGCACCTCACGCCCAGCGATCCCCAGCCGAGTCCGGCGTTGAGCCAGAAGCCCTGCCGCCGGTCGGCGGCGCCCTGGGCGTGAACCGACTGGGTGGTGGCCGCGGCTAGAATCAACACCACCCCGGCCGTGAACATGCGTCGCATGGTGATTCCTCCTCGTCCGGGATGGATGTGGCCTGGACGCCCCGGACTTCCCGTCGCAGGCAGAGGCAGTCTCGGCCGGCGCGGTCAAGGGAGAGTCAAGTCGGGTGGGAGGCCGCAGGGACGACCCGGCGGGTCGCCCCTGTGGCTATCGTGGCAGCGGCTCCGGCAGGTCCGCCACGACATAGGCCATCACCGCGAACACCGCCACGCAGCGGGCGAAGTCAGCCGGGTCGAGCTTGTCGATTGTGTCGCCGTCGGTGTGGTGGAACCAGAAGTAGCGTTCCGCCTGGGTCAGCAGCCCCATGCCGGGAACCCCCCGTTCCATCAGGGGGCCGATGTCAGCCTCGCCGCCGCCCCGGCTGATCGAGTCGGCCTCGAGCGGCTCCAGCAGGTGGGATGCCTGGCGGATGATCTCGAAGGCCGCATCGCTGCCATTGAAGCTGAATCCAGCTGGCCGGAAGGCGCCCCCGTCCGATTCCATGGCCAGGACATGCTGCGCCATCTGCTCGGCGGTGCGACTGTCGCGATAGGCCCGACCGCCCCGGAGTCCGTTCTCCTCGTTGGTCCAGCCGACCGCCCGGATGCTGCGGCGCGGCCGCAGTCCCAGGCGCTGGAGCAGATGAACGGCCTCCCACGCGGCGACCATGCCGCCGCCGTCGTCCATGGCGCCCTGGCCCACGTCCCAGGAATCGATGTGCCCACCCAGCACGATGACTTCCTCGGGGGACTCGCGCCCGGTCAACTGGCCCATCACATTTCGGCTGGGTGCGTCCGGCAGGAGCCGGGCGCCCATGGTCAGATGCACCACGATCGCCTCGTCGCGATTCTGCATCCGGTGCAGCATCATGGCGTCTTCCACCGTGATGGCGGCCGCAGGGATCTTCGCCAGGCTGTCGGAGCGCATGGAGCCGGTGTGAGGGCTGCGGATGCTGTAGGGAGTCACGCTCCGCACCAGCACCGCGACAGCACCATACTGTTCCGCCATCAGGGCCCCCACGCCGCGGTAGCGGACCGTGGCCCCGTAGTTGGTGAAGGGCACGTCATAGAGGACGATCTTGCCTTTCACCTCCGCGGCGCGTTCCTTGAGTTCGTCAAAGCTGGAGACCACCAGGACCGGGGCGGTCACCCCCTTCCTGGAAGTCCCGGCGCTCAGGCCCAGGCCCAGCATCGGCAGCCGGGCCCGACGGGGCGAGATCAGTTCAGCGGATTCCTCGCCGCGGACCCAGTGGGGGACCATGACCGGCTCGGTCCAGGCACTGTCCAGGCCATCGCGCCGCATCGCGGCCAGGATCCAGTCCAGGGCACGTTCCAGGCTCTCGCTGCCGCTCAGGCGATGGCCGAAGCCATCGACCAGCCGAGCCAGCCGGTCGTAGGCGCTGCTGTCCGCGGTGGCGGCCTGGATGATCCGGGTGGCAACGTCGCGATACTGCGCCGGGATGCTGTCGGCCGTCACCTGGGCGTGGAGGGGCAGGGAGGCCGAACTGGCCAGCAGCACCATGGCAGCACAAACTGGGGGGCGGAGGGCTTTGAGCATGGTGGAAGGTCTGTCGAAGGTCGAGGAGAGGCAAGCACCCCCGGGGTCCCGGCGCGGCTGCCGGGCCGCGCTCTGGGCGGTGCTCTGCTGCGGCCTGCCGCAGGCGGCGCTGGCCCAGCGTGAACCGGTCCTCAAGCAGGTCAAGCTCCCCCACAATTACTACTACCGGGAGATGTACCTCCCCCAGGTGACCAGCGGGCCCTCGGCCGCCACCTGGTCCCCGGATGGCACCACGCTGATCTATTCGATGCAGGGGAGCCTGTGGCGCCAGGTTGTCGGGGACTCGGTGGCGGAACAGCTGACCACCGGCCCGGGCTACGACTACCAGCCGGACTGGTCCCCGGATGGATCCACCGTGGTTTACGCATCCTATCACGATGACGCGGTGGAGCTGCGGTTGCTTGACGTGACCACGCTGGTCTCGGCGCCGCTGCTCGCGGACGGAGCGGTCAATGTGGAGCCGCGCTGGTCGCCCATCGGAGGCCGGATCGGCTTCGTCTCGACCGCCTACCAAGGCCGCTTTCACATCTTCGTGCTGCCACTGAGTCGGGTAGCCGGAGCCGGGCCACGATATCGGGCCGCGGGGCCCGCGGAGCGCCTCACCGAGGACGTCGACTCGGGCCTGCCGCGCTACTACTACAGCCGCTACGACCACTACCTGTCACCGGCATGGTCCCCCGATGGCCGCGAGATCCTGCTGGTCAGCAACCGGGGCCGGACCTGGGGCACCGGCGGGTTGTGGCGGATGGAGGCGGTGCCCGGCGCGACCCTGCATCAGGTGCAGGAGGAGGAGTCCACCTGGAGGATGCGTCCCGACTGGGCCCCGGACGGGCGCCGAATCGCCTATGCCAGCTATCTCGGCCGGCAGTGGCACCAGCTCTGGCTCACCAGTGTCGATGGAGCGAGGGCCGGCGATCCGCTCCAGCTCACCTACGGCGAGTTCGACGCGACCGAGCCGCGCTGGTCACCCGACGGGCGGCACATTGCCTACATCAGCAATGAGGGGGGCAATACCAGGCTGATGCTGGTGTCGGTGCCGGGCGGTGAGCGGCAGCCGGTGCTCCCGCTTCGTCGGGTCTTCCGGGAGCCGGTGGGCCGGCTGCGGATCACCGTGACCGACTCGGCCACTGGCCGGCCGCTCCCGGTCCGGATCTCGGTGACCCTGGCGGACGGCCGGAGCGCGGCCCCCGACGACGCCTGGCGGCACGCAGACGACGGTTTCGATCGGGCCCAACGCCGCTTTGAGGTCGGCTACTTCCACAGTGCCGGCGAGAGCACCCTCACCGCACCGGTGGGATGGGTACGGGTGGAGGTGACTCATGGCCCGGAGTACCGGGTCTTCCGGGACAGCGTTCGGGTCACCAGCGGGGCCGTGACCAATCTGCGGCCGCGCATGAGACGGCTGACCAGCCTGCCCGGATGGACCTCGGGAGACCTGCACGTCCACATGAACTACGGTGGCCACTATCGCGCGACCCCGGCAACCCTGGCCCGGCAGGCCCGCGCCGAGGGGCTCAACCTGGTGGAGAACCTGATTGTGAACAAGGAGGATCGGATGCCGGACATCGGCTACTTTACCGGGCGGCCGGATCCGGTCTCGTCGGCGAACCTGCTGCTGCTCCACGACCAGGAGTATCACACCAGCTGGTGGGGTCACACCGGCGCGCTCGGGCTCACCGACCACATCCTGTTGCCGGGCTATGCCGGCTACGCCGGTACTCCGGCCTGGAGCCTCTTTCCAGACAACGCCACCGTCGCGGAGCTGACCCACCGCCAGGGTGGGCTGTACGGGTACGTCCACCCGTTCGATACCGACCCCGATCCCGCGGACACCATCACCGCGCTCACCAACGCGCTGCCGGTCGACGTCGCCCTCGGCCAGGTGGACTACCTCGAGGTGGTGGGGTTCAGCGACCATCTGGCGACTTCGCGGGTCTGGTACCGGCTGCTCAACTGCGGCTTCCGGCTGCCAGCGGGTGCGGGCACCGACGCGATGACCAACTTCGCCTCGCTGCGGGGGCCGGTGGGGACCGACCGGGTCTACGTGCAGTCGCCGGTGCCGCTTGATCGCCAGCGGTGGTACGCGGCACTCCGGGCCGGCAAGAGCTTCGCGACCAACGGCCCCCTGCTCCAGTTCGAGGCCGGTGGGGTCGGCATCGGAGGTGAAGTCCAGTTGCCCGCAGCGGGTGGTCAGGTCCGCCTGCATCTGGTCCTCAACTCCATCGTCCCGATCGATCACCTGGAGCTTGTCGGGAACGGTGAAGTCGTGGCCACGATCCCGCTTCACGGGGACCGTACCCACGCGGACACCAGCGTGACCCTGACAGTTCACCGCAGTGGCTGGTATCTGCTTCGGGCCTGGAGCGAGCAGGCTCGGGAGCCGATTCTGGATATCTACCCGTTTGGCAGCACCAGCCCGATCTATGTCTCAGTCGGGGGCGCCCCGGTCCGGAACGGCGTGGACGCTGCATATTTCCTGGCGTGGATCAACCGCCTGGAGGCTGCGGTGGAGGCCCATTCCGGCTGGAATGCCAGCGCCGAGCGGCGGGAGGTGCTGGGCCGGATCCAGGCGGCACGCGCGGAATTCGAACGGCGGCGGCCGTCGTAGGGGCGACCCTACGGGTCGCCCCTACCGCCCCCCCCACGCCCGCCGCCATCACCCAACCTGAACGGACAACGATGATGACCATCCGCTGGATCTTCGCAATCACCGCGGCCGCTGCAACATCCCTCGGTGCCCAGGACCTCACTGTGATCCGGGCGGGCCGGTTGGTGGATGTTGAGCAGGGGAGCGTCCTCACCAACCAGGTCATCGTGGTCCGGGGGGAGCGGATCGAGTCGGTTGCGCCGGCTGGTGCCGCCCTGCCCAAGGGCGCCCGGGTGATCGACCTGACCGGGTACACGGTGCTGCCGGGCCTGATCGATTGTCACACTCATCTGGTGGGCCTTCTCCAGACCGCCAGCGTGGGCGACTTCCTGACCCGCTCGGCGGCCCAGGACGTTCTGGACGGGGTCCGTCACGCCGGAGAAACGCTGCGCGCCGGGTTCACCAGCGTGCGCGACGTCGGAGTGTACCGGGCCTTCACCGATGTGGCCCTGCGGGGCGCCATCAACGACGGCACCGTCGAGGGACCCCGGATGCTGGTGGCCGGCGCCTACGTGACGGTGTCCAGTGGCGGTGGAGAGCTGACCGGCATGGCTCCGGATGTCGTCCTTCCGTCCGAGATGCGGCGCGGGGTGGCCAACTCGGTGCCGGAAGTGCGCCAGCGGGTGCGGGAGCTGCTCAACGGCGGGGCCGACTTCATCAAGGTCATCGCCACTGGCGCGGTGCTCACACTGGGAACCGAACCCGGGACCCCGGAGTTCACCGAGGAGGAGATTCACGCCGCGGTAACCGAGGCGGCCAACTACGGCACCTTCGTGGCCGCCCATGCCCACGGCGCCGAGGGGATCAAGCGGGCGGTGCGGGCGGGGGTGCGGTCCATTGAGCACGGATCCCTGGCCGATGACGAGGCGTTGGCCCTCATGAAGGAGCACGGCACCTGGCTGGTGGCGGATATCTGGAACGGAGACTACATCGATTCCGTCGGGACCCGGGATGGCTGGCCGGAGGAGACCCTCCGCAAGAACCGGGAGACTACCGAAACCCAGCGGGTCGCCTTCCGGAAGGCGGTAAAGCTGGGGCTGCACCTCGCCTATGGCACCGACAGCGGGGTCTATCCCCATGGGCTCAACGCGGCCCAGCTGCCCTACATGGTAAAGTACGGCATGACGTCGATGCAGGCCGTTCAGTCGGCAACGATCGATGCCGCCAGGCTGCTGCGTTGGGAGGATCGGGTCGGTTCGGTGAGCGCCGGGAAGTTCGCCGATCTCATCGCCGTGAAGGGAGATGCCCTGGCGGACCTGAACAGTCTGATGACCGTCGCCTGGGTACTAAAAGGGGGACGGGTGGTCGTTGGGACCGGAGGGCAGAGTATCCGGTAAGGCCGGGTATCGACATGGATCCTGACCCCGGGTCCGCGCCGGTCGCAGGCCGCGATGTATTGAGCGGACATCCGCCACGATGGGGTCATCGAGCGAGTGGGCATGGTTACCGCGGCGAGCCCCAAGTCGTTCGTGCTGCCGCTGTGGCGCTTCGGTCCGGCCGGAACCTGCCAACTGGGAGTGACCCAGGTCGGAGGTCCGGAGGCGAACCTGACGGAGACGCCGGTGGTCCGGGCCAACGATCGGATCAGCCACACCCTGGAAAGTGATCTCGACCGGTCCAGCGTGATGATCCAGTAGGTCTGTGGACGGCCGGGGTCGTCGTGCGGCAGGCTGCGCCCCCTCGCGATGACTGGCTTCGGTCTAGCCGCGCCCGCCCCGAAGCCCGGCAGTCATTGCGAGCGTCGCCTGGCGGGCTCAGGGGGAGCGCGGCGGATTCGATTGGGGCGGAAACACCTTGGTGAAGATCACCTGATCGTCACCGGGGGCGTAGAAGTCCGGCACCCGTGCCACGGCCTGGTAGCCGAGCGCGGCGTAGAATCCGCGGGTGGCGGTGTAGTCCGGGCGGCCAGAGGTATCGATCGTCACCAGGCGCGCCTTGCCCCGGAGGCGGCGCTCCATCTCGTCGACCAGGGCCCGGGCCACGCCCCCGCGGTGCGTGGCCGGGTCCACCGCCAGCCAGTAGAGGTCCCAGGTCCCCTCAGTGCAGGGAGTGCGGCCCCAGCAGACCCACCCGGAAAGGATGCCGTCGACATCGGCGCCGAGGCCGTAGTAGGGCCGTTCGATCGGCCAGCCGGTCGGATCCACCAGGGCCGGGACGCCGCCACTGGGCCCGGCGGCCTCGACGCAGTCGTGCAGCACTTCGTCGGCAATGGCCAGTTCTTCCTCGCGGAACACGCCGGTGGCCCGGGTGAGCTCGAGGATCCGGTCCGCATCGGCACTCGTCAGATCGCGGAGACGAGGCGCGATGCGGGGCTTCATGTGGTCGCGGTGGTCGGGCTTCCGGTGGTGAGGGCGACGGCGGCCAGGCGGGAGGAGGACCGGGACAGCGACTCTTCCACGATCCGGCAGATGAGGTCTTCGTACTCCCAGCCCTGGGCCTTGGCCATGCGGGAAAGGCCGGCGGCGTCAGAGATGTCGGGGTTGGGATTGACTTCGAGCACGAACGGCTGGCCGGAGGCGTCCACCCGCAGGTCGACCCGACCGTAGCCCTCCGCCCCGCACAACGCCTCCCATGCCTCCCGGGCGACCGCCACGATCCGCTTCTGGGTCTCGGCGGGGAGATCAACCGGGCAGATCGGGGTCGAGCCGAGATCTTCCGGGCTGCCGACGTCCCACTTGGCGGCGTAGGTCAGGATCGGCCAGCTGCCCTCGGGCATGTTGTCGAAACAGAGTTCGGCGATCGGCAGGACCAGTTCGCCCACGAACCCGACGTTGAACTCCCGCCCGGCCACATACTCCTGGACCAGGACCTCTTCCCACTGCTCAACCATCTCGGCCAACCGCTTCTTCAGCGCCTTCCGGGTGGTGCAGACCGACCCTGCGTCGATGCCTACGCTGGCGTCTTCCGTCGCCGGCTTGACGATCACGGGCAGGGTGAGTTCGGCGGGAAGCTTGTTGCCGCTCGACAGGACGAACCGCGGGATCGGCGTCCCGGCCCGCGCCAGAAGGGTGTTGGCGACGTGCTTCCGGTGCGCCACGGTGACCGCCCACGGCTTGCAGCCGGTGTAGGGCACCCCGGTCAACTCGAGGGTCGCCACCACGAAGTCCTCGTACCGGGCCTGCCCCGCGATCCCCTCGCACAGATTGAAGACCGCATCCGACCGGCGGACCCGGGGGAGCCAGCTGAAGTCGTTGGGCGCCCGCACCGGGATGCTGGTGGTCTCGTAGCCGCGGCTGCGGAGGGCGGCCTGGACCTCCTTGACGCTCTCCCAGACCGAGGCCACGTCCTTGGCGTCCCAGGTATCCCACCCGCCGTCATAGAGTACAGCCACCTTCATGCCGCCACCTCCGCGAGAAGTGAGCGGCCGCTGATGCGCCGCCATGCGATGTCCGCCACACTCCGAATCAGCTCTTCGTAGCTCATCCCGGCCGCGCGGGCCGCCTTCGGGAAACAGGAATTGTCCCGCGGGTCCGGCAGGATTCCCGGCAGCGGGTTCAGCTCCACGACGTTGGGGATGCCGTCACCGTCGCAGCGAATGTCCACCCGACACCAGTCCCGGCAATCCAGCGCCTGGTACGCCCCCAGCGCAACGGTCCGGATCTGCGAGGCCACCCGGGCCGGGACCCGGGCCGGGCATTCGAAGATCTCCAGCGGATCGTCGGGACGGTCCCAGATCCACTTGGCCTCGTAGCCGTAGATCGGAGGCGCCCCTTCCGGCAACTCGTCGAACCGCATGCCGACGATCGGCAGGCAGTGGGCCTCCTTGCCGTTCCCCATGATGGCCACGGTGAACTCGGCGCCGGGGAGGTAGGTCTCCACCAGGACCGGCTCCCGGTAGGTGCTGAGCAGGTAGTCTGCCTGCTTGACCAGCTCCCGCCGGTTGGTGCAGAGGCTCCGAGTGCTCACACCCTTGCCCGATCCCTCGAACGCCGGCTTGGCAAAGAGCGGGAAAGGCAGGGTGCAGCCTCTGGCGTCCGCCAGGCTTCGGGCCAGCAGGAAGGGCGCCGTCGGTACCCCCCGGAGCTGGAGGATCTCCTTGGCGCGCCCCTTGTGGAGCGCCAGGGAGAGGGCCAGCGGATCGGAGGCGGAATACGGCACCCCGAGGAACTCGCAGATGGCCGGAACGTGGCCCTCCCGGTTCGCGCCGTAGAGCCCCTCCGCGATGTTGAAGACGAAATCTGGACGGACCTGGGCCAGCCGGGTCGGGAAGTCGTCGACCGCCTCGAGCCGGATCACCTTGCCAAGCGGCCGCAGGGCGCGTTCGACGGCGGTGATGGTCTCAGGCTCGTCCCATTCGGCGTAGAGGTCTGGCTGGGGAAGGTCGTAACGGAGATCGCGGGAGGATCCGGAACGTGGAGGGGCGACAGTTGCCCCGGCGGGCTTGGCCGGCGCTTCCGGTCTCAGGTTGAAGGCAAGTCCTATGCGAACTGCCAAACGGATCCTCTGAGTGACTGGTCACCGCTGGTGGTCCGGGCGGTCGCTGCGATCAGCGATCCGGGGCGGTGTGCTGCATTCCTCAATCAAAAGTAAGAAAGAGATCCCGATCGCACAATAGTTTTTTGGGGAGTTTGTGCGCCGAGGTGACGATCCCGCCCCGCCAGCCGCCTCCGCTGATGGGGGACCAGGGTCGGGCTGCGGCGGCGGGACACGCCGGAGAGACCGCTCAGACCTTGTGAAATCCCACCCGGCCGGCTTCGGAGCCGTCCACCGTCGGGTAGACCTCGAAGTCGGCGAAGAACGCGGCGGCCTCCGCCTTCAGCACCGTGAGGCAACTCAGCGCCATGCGCCGGATCTCCAGCTCGGCACCCTCGCCCAGCCGCAGCTCCAGCATGGTGCGCCAGGCCCGGATGTTGGCGCTGACCACGATCTTCACCTCGGTGGCGTTGGGCAACACGCTGCGGGCCGCCTCGCGCGCCATCTTGCGACGGTGCACCCGGTCCTCCACCCAGCTGTACTTCTCCATGAGCCGCCCCACCGCCTGGACATAGGCTCCCTGGGCGGCCTCCATCTGTCGAGTCCACTCGGCCTCGAGGGTCAGGTCACCGAGGATGGCCGGGGGCATCACGAAGGCCGCCTGCGACTCATCCACGTACCGCTGCGACAGTTGGGAATACCCGAAGCCAGCCCGGTGGCGAACCAGCTCGTGGCTGCAGGACCGGCTGATCCCCTCGATCAGCAGCACGTAGACCGCGTGCTCGAACACGGAGCCGTGGCCTTGCTGCAGGATGTTGCCCAGGTACTCGGCGGTGCTCCGCCCAGCCGGGTTCGCCTGACTCATGTAACAGATCCGGCCGGCGAACTCCGCCAGCCGCTCCCCGGCGGAGGCCGGCCCCTTCCATTGTACCGGCAGGTGGGCGGGCTCCAGAAACTCGGGGCGGGCGATCAGGGTCACCCGGGGGGCTTTGAGGATGTCCATGCGGTTGCGGTCGGGCTGGAGGTGATGGTCGGGGGAACAGGGAACAGGAACCAGCCGCCAGCCCGCCGGTCCGACAGCCGGCTCAGGTGCTGGCCAACTCGGACCGACTCCGGGCGTAGCCTCCGGTCCGCTCGATCTCCCGCAACCGGTCGGCAATATCGTCCGGGATGGGGGCGGCGGCCGGCCCCAGCTTCAAGTCCGCGAGCGCCGGCCGGTCGCCGGCCAGTTTGACGCCGGGGTTGAAGATACCATCGGGGTCGAACGCCGTCTTGACCAGCTGGAACAGCGCCATGATTTCCTGGCCATACAGGGATGGCAGCAGGCCGGCGCGGAGCCGACCGTCTCCGTGCTCCCCGCTGACTGTGCCTCCCAGTCGGATGGCGGCGTGGTTGACCTCCTCATACAGGCCCTGTACCTGGGCCATCCAGTCGGGACGGCCTACGTCGGGGATCAGGTTCACGTGCACGTTGCCATCCCCGGCGTGTCCGAAGATCACCACCATGACCCCCCGGGCTGCCGCCGCCTCCCTGATGGCCCGGATGTACGCCCCCAAGCCGGCCAGGGGCACGCAACCGTCCTCGATGACCTGGAGCGAGCGGTAGCTCCCGGGCAGGCTGGCCAGGATGGGGCTGGCCGCGTGCCGCAACGCCCACAGCTGGTGCTCCTGCTCTGTAGTGAGGGCGGTCAGCACGTCGAGCGCCAGCGATCGCACGGCACCGACCGCGTCCGCTGCGGCCCCCTGGGCCGCGGTCAGGCTCTCCCGCTCGAATTCGAGCAGCAGCACCGCCTCGGTGCCGTCCGGCAGGTCGGGGCGCTCAACGCCGCGTCCTGCCAGGGTGATGAGGTCCAGAAAGGTCCGGTCCAGCAGCTCGAGGGCCGAGGGGTCCGATTGGAGAACGGCCCGGACCGCCTCCTCGAGGTCGTCCAGAGACCGCAGCGCCACCCGGACGGCGGTGTGTGCTGGCGCCACCGGCGCCAGGCGCCAGCGAATCGTCGTCAGCAGGCCCAGGGTTCCCTCCGCGCCGATCAGCAGATCCAGGTCGTCACCGGAGTCGAGCCAGCGATCCAGGGCGTAACCGGCCGTGTTCTTCCGCACCTTGGGGAACCGCTGCGCGATCAGATCCACCGCCGCCCGAATGGCCGGGGCCGCCCGGGCGTGGAACCGGGTGATCGCGGTCGGCAGACTCCGGCTGATGGCGTCCTGCCGCAGCAGCGGCCTGATGGTCTCCCCCCGGTTCAGCCACCCGAGCTCCGCGTCCCCGGTCACGACCTCCATGCCCATGACCCACGGTCGCACCGGCCCGTGCCGGACCGATCGAGCCCCGGCGGCATTGGTGGACACCATGCCGCCGAGGGTCGCCCAGGCGCTGCTGGAGGGGTCCGGTGGGAGCCGGAGCTGGTAGCCCCGCGCGGCGTGATTCAATTCGGCATGGGTGATATTGCCGCTGGTCACCGCGGTAGCGCTGGCGGGATCGATCTCGAGGATCCGGGGCATCCGGTCCCGCAGGTCGACGATGACACCCGCGCCGACCGCACTGCCGGGGATGCCACTCCCCGCACCCCGCGCTGTGAGCGAAGTCCCGGTTTCCCGGGCCCAGCTCACCAGCGCCTGCAACTCGGCGACACTCGAGGGCCGGGCCACGCCCGCCGGCAGGATGCGGTAGATACCCGCTGCCTCGGCGTAGGCGGCCCGAAGCCGTGGGTCGCGCGAGACCTGGTCTGAGGTGGCGCTGGTCATCGGGTCGTGGCAGGCAGGGTGTTCCTGCCGCTGACCACCCGCGCAAACAGCCAGGACGACAGGGAGTTGAACGGAGCCACCAGCGCCGACGCCAGCAGCAGCAGGTACACCTCGTGCCGGGACATCTTCAGCCGTCGGCCCACCGACCAGTCGGCCCGCTGCCGCCAGACCAGGCCCAGCGTGCGGCGGGCGAAGATCATCGAACTCAGGCAGAACAGCCGGACTCGGAAGGCCCGGCGCGGTAGCAGGCGGCAATACTCCAGTGCGGTGCGGAGATGCCGGTCCGCCTCCAGCACCAGCATTTCCAGCACCGCGACGGCTTGCGTCTGATAGGGTGGCTGGAACACCAGCTCCGGGGTCAGCCGCGCCTGATTCCAGATGGCATCCGGCACCAGGATGCGCCCGTCGGCGTGATCCTCCGGCAGGTCGCGGATCACGTTGGTGAGCTGCAGTCCCAGGCCGAACCCGGTGGCCCGCGAACTGAGCTCGGCGTGGCGGGCCACGGTGATCCCCGGACAATGGCGCTGGAACAGGCCGGTCAGCAGGTGGCCGACCGTCCCGGCCACGTAATAGCAATACCGCTCCAGGTCCGCCAGCGCGGCGAAGCGGAGGCCCGGCTGCCCCGACACCGGCAGGCTCCGGCTCATCCCTGCGATCATCTCCTCGACTCGGGGTACGATGCACGCCCGGTCGCCCGGGGGCAGCCGGCGAAACGCCGCCAGCACCCAGTCCGCCGACCTCACCAGCAGGTCCTGCGGGCCGGTGCCGCTTGCGGCCGCGGCCAGGTCGGCCAGGCTGACCGTCGGATCGGTCAGGGCTTGCTGCAGCACCGCCAGCAGCTCCTGACGCCGGCTGATAGGAAGCCCGGCACCGTCCTCAACCGTGTCGGCGATGCGGCACAGCAGGTAGGAGAGGGTGATGGGGCGGGACAGCTCTCGGGGCAGCAGGGCGATGCCCAGCGCGAAGGTGCGCGACACCTGCGGCAGCATGCCGCGGCAGAAGGACCAGTCGGCCTCAGGGGTCGGGTTCCGCTGTGCCGGGACGGCGACGGGGCGACCAGGTCCGGGCCCCGTGCCGGGAACGATCATCGCGGTCCCCGCCGGCAGACTGGGCGGATCATGGGCGAGGCGCCGCCGGCTGGGGCTCGCTGGAGTAGAGCCTCACCAGCTCGTGAACCACTTCCTCCATGCGCTTGCCGATCGGATGATCCGGCGGCACCTGCTGGTCGAGGTCGCGGACGGCCAGGCTCGGATCGGCCAGGGGCCGATACACGGTTTCGATGGTGATGCGGCTGTAGCCGTGCCGGGAGGGATCGACCCAGGCCCGCACCTGCACCACGTCCGGACCCAGCCGGCGGGCGGATGTGGGCAACCGGGTTTGGGCGTCGAACCAGGCGGATTCGATATAGCCATCCCGCGGCGCCACCATGCCGAGCGGCAGCGAGTCGGACTGGAGCACCGCGGCGACTTCGGCGGTGGCGCTCCGTGGTTCCAGCTCGATCTCTCCCTGAGCCGCTCCGGTAACGGGGGGGAAGAACGGCCGCACGCTGTTGGGCTGGCAGGCCAGGGCCAGCAGCAGCACCCCGATGATCGGGGCCCTGGTCACAGGCCCAGCTCCATCGGGGTCGGTGGGTCCCGGCGGTAGTCATAGAAGCCCTGACCCGACTTGCGGCCGAACAGGCCCGCGGTAACCATCCGCTTGAGCAGCGGCGGTGCCGCGTAGCGGGCCTCCCGGTACTCCTCGACCATGATGTCGCCGATCCGGGCGAGGGTATCGAGTCCGACGAAGTCCGCCAGGGTCAGCGGCCCCATCGGGTGGCCGGCGCCGAGCCGCATGCCGGTATCGATGTCCGCGATCGAGGCGACCCCCTGCTCCAGCGCCCGGATGGCGTCGAGGATATAAGGCACCAGCAGCAGGTTGACGACGAACCCCGAGCGGTCCCGGGCCACGATCGGTTCCTTGCCCAGCTGCCGCACCACGGCGAACGCGGCGTCGACCGTCGCCTGGCTGGTCCGCACCGTACGCACCACTTCGACCAGGGGCATCAGGGGAACCGGATTGAAGAAGTGCAGCCCCACGAACCGGTCGGCCCGGTTGGTGGCGGCGGCCATGGCGATGATGCTCAAACTGGAGGTATTGGAGGCGAAGATGGTGGCCGGCCCGGTGCAGTCGTCCAGGGTTTGCCACACCCGGTTCTTGAGGGCCAGGTCTTCCGTGATGGCCTCGATCACGAACCCGCAGCCACTCATTCCGGCCAGGTCTCCGGTGAAGCTGAGCCGGCCCAGCGCGGCCGCCTCATCCGCCGGGGTCAGCTTCCCCTTCTCCACGAATTTGGCGAGCGACTTCCGGATCCCGGCGGCGCCCCGCTCCAGGGCGGCCGGCAGGGTGTCCTGCACGATGGTGCGGAAGCCGGCGACGGCGCACACCTGGGCAATGCCGCTGCCCATGAGGCCCGCACCCACCACCCCGATGGTCGGCTGGTCGGTCATGGCGACGGGTTCAACGCCTTTCTCACTTCGTTGAGGACCGTGCCCAGCAGCCCGCCCTCGCCGGGTGGAATGGCGTGGGCGGGCTTGACCGCCCCACGCTCCAGGTGGTCCAGAGCCCGCTCCAGGCCGAGCAGTGCCCGCGCGCTGACCGGGCGGAAGCTGCGGCCGGTGAGGGCAGCGAGTCCGGCACCGACCGCGAGCGGCAACGCTGCCACGATCAGGAAGGGCGACATCAGGGCCACCGCTCCTGTCCCCAGCACCCCACTCGCGAGCAGTACCATCGCGCCGCTCAGCGACCTGCCCCGAGCCTGGTGCAGGTCGGCGGCGAGCGACACATGGCAGTAGCCCGGCTCGAGTGGGGTGAAGATTGCCGTGACGGTCGTGGCGCGTGCCAGCATGCATTGGGTCCGGCTGGTAAAGGCCCGCTTGAGAGTGGCCTGCAGGCTCTGGTCAGGCTCCCAACTGATGCGTCCCGCCTGTTGCCGCTGCACCGCGAGCAGCTCGTGGTTGTCCATCCACCGGAGCAATGCCTGCTCCAGCACGTCCGGCTCCCCCCGTACCACCCGGGCTGCCTGGACTCCGGCCTGGCCCAGGCTCCAGTCGATGAGCCCCGCGGGTGCCGGTAGGCTGGTGCGGCCCTGTTCCTCCAGCAGCGCCTGCCGCAGGTAGCGTTCCGGGATGCCGACCTCCCGTCCGAGAGAGACTACCTCGTCGGGGGTCAGCGCGTCACCAATGTCCCGTTCGCCGGTCTGCAGTTCGGCGGCGCGCTGGATCACCCGCTCAATGGCGGCCCGGTCGATCCGGGTTGGCAGCTTCTCAGCCATCCTTCAGCCCGCATTCTCCCGGGGACCTGGATCGGCCCCCTCGCCCTCTGATCACCCGAGCGCCTCCACGATCACCGCCTCTCCCTGGCCACCGCCGATACAGGCACTGGCCAACCCACGGCGCTGGCCGCGGGCCCGGAGCGCATGCAGCAGGTGCAGGGTCAGCCGGGCTCCGGTCGCGGCCAGCGGATGCCCGATCGCAATCGCCCCGCCGTCGGCGTTGGTCCGGGCCCGGTCCAGCCCCAGTTCGCGTTCGACCGCCAGATACTGGGCGGCGAAGGCCTCGTTGACCTCGATCAGGTCCATCTGGTCCAGCGTGAGCGAGGCACGGGCCAGCGCCTTGCGCGCCGCCGGCGCGGGACCGATGCCCATGAGCCCCGGTTCGACCCCCGTCACCGCCCATGCCACCAGGCGGCCGATCGGCTTCCATCCCCGGGCCGCCGCGGTCTCGGCGTCCGTCAAGACCAGGGCCGCGGCGCCGTCACAGATGCCCGAGGCGTTGCCGGCGGTGACCACGCCATCCTTGCGGAAGTAGGGTGGCAGTTTCCCCAGACCCTCGGCGCTGGTGTCGGGGCGGAGATGTTCGTCGCTAGCCCAGGGTTCGTCGGCCTTGGTCTTGCGATTCCGGATCGGGACCGGCACCACCTCCTCGCGGAATCGTCCCGCGGCCCAGGCCGCGGCTGCCCGCTGCTGGCTGGCCAGCGCCACCGCGTCCACTTCGCTCCGTGAGAGCTGGTAGCGTTCGGCCAGCGCCTCGGCGGTTTCCGCCATCGACAGCCCGCACTGTGGGTCCCGCAGCGCTTCCCACAGGGCGTCTTCCAGCGGAGGTGGGGGACCGAGCCGCAGCCCCCAGCGGGCTCCCCGGAGAACATGCGGCGCCTGGCTCATCGATTCCGCGCCGCCCACCAGCACCAATCGCGATTCCCCCAGCAGGATCTGCTGTGCCCCCTGAACGATCGCCTCGAACCCGGAGCCGCACAGCCGGTTCACGGTGACTGCCGGGGTCTCGACCGCACAGCCGCTCCGCAACGCGACGTGGCGTGCCAGGTAGATCGCATCGGCACTGGTCTGCAGCGCATTGCCGAAGACCACATGCTCGATCTCCATGGGGGCCACCCCCGAACGCTCCAGCGCCGCCCGTCCGGCGATCACACCCAGATCGGTGGCGGAGTGATCCTTGAGGCTGCCCCCGAAGGTTCCGAATCCGGTGCGGACTCCGGAGAGAATCACTACATCCCGGCTGTGGCCCTGGGTGGCCATCGTGGACTCCCTATATAAGGAAGGGACCGCTCAGAACCCGAAATATCGCCCCCCCAGAGGGGCAAGTCGAGCGAGGGCTAAATAATTGGCTGCAACGAGGTTGCATGGGAAAAGAGGGGCCCCGCCAACCGGGGTGCTCGAGGGCCGGGCTCGCCGGGGGGACTCACGTCTCTTCGACCAGGTGACCGCAGCTGATGCAGTGGCGCCAGCCCAGCTCCAGCTCTGCCTGGCACTCGGGACATCGGGTATAGGACTGATTCTCACCACAGTGGGGACAGAAGTTCACGGCGCGGCCGGCCGGCAGACGACCGCCGCAGTACCCGCAACGGACTCCGGAATCGCGGTACAACCGCGGGCCCACCGGATCCGGCTCCGCAGTGATACGCGGCGGTGCCGGTCCGATCGGGGGTAGAGGTGGTGCCGGCTCGGCGCTGAAGGAGGCACGCCGAGCCGGTTCGGCGCCGGCTGGCCGCAGGTCGGTGGGTGAGCGTGGTTCTGTGAGGGAGCGATCCGGAGGGTCGAAGTCTTCCTCGGGCGGCGCGTAAGCTTCCTCCGGTCCCGGTCCGAGGGCATGGGCCAGGGGCTCGGTGCCCAGCAGCAGCTCCTCGCCGGCGTAGCCCCTGAGCAGACCGAGGTCGGGATTGGGAGAGGCCAACTGCTCCCGGAAGATGGCGGCCATCTCCTCCGAGACCATGCGCACCAGGCCGCCTTCTCCCGCGCACAGCCGGAGCAGCAGCAGATCGTAGTCTTCCGCGGAGTCGATGCCGAGGGACCGGCGATTGGTGCGGTAGGGGATGACCGACTCGATCAAGTCACCGAGCGCGAGAGGCCGGTGCAACCGGGCCGGATCAATCGCGATCAGGTTGTCCACCAGCCGCCGAAAGAGCCGCTCGAGGTCGGTCATCGCTGTGGCAGAGTAGGCGAGGGCCCGGAGGGTGTCAAGCAATCCGGGAGGGCACCCTACTCCTGGAGCGCCAGCGGGATCGGTTCCGCCGCCGCCACCCGGGCGGCCAGCCGCTGGAAGGCCTGGTCGGGATCATAGCCGGCAAACTGGCCCCGGGCGCGGCGCTGCTCCAGCCACGGGCCGAATCCGGACTCCACCGCACCCTGGGATGTGACCTGATCGGTCGCGGCCCGTACCGCGAGGTCGTTGGCGTACTCGTTCTTGGGGTGGCCCCGGTGGCCGCGAACCCAGGCCCACTGGACCTCATGGCGGTGGGCCGAGTCTACCAGCACCCGCCACAGCTCGAGGTTCTCGATTTCCCCGCCCTTCCGCTTCCACCCCCGGGCGACCCATCCGGGGACCCATTCCCGCATGCCCTTCACGAGGTACTCGGAATCGGACACCAGCAGCGCGCGCAATCGCTGGCCCTTGCCCGCGAGCAGCTGCAGCGCGGCGATGGCCCCGGCCAGGGCCATGCGGTTGTTGGTGGTATCGGGGGCATGAATGAAGAAGTCCCGACGCTGAAGCCGCCCGCCGGCCTGCACCTCGATCAGGCCGCCGGCGCCACCAGGGGTCGGGCGGTCCCGGCCGTTGCCGAGACAGCTCTCGTCAAGATGCAAAACGGCGATGGGAACCGGTAACGCGGGCACCAGGGGGGGCGGCTTGCATGTGGACCAGCACGGGAATCTCGGTCGCCCTCAGGATGCTTTCGGTATGGGACGGTACCTCCCACCCGGAGCCTTCGTTGTGGGCCCCGGCGAAGAGGGCGTTGATGCGGAGCCGGCTCACCGTTTCGGCCACCACGCTTTCCAGATCGCCCGAGGCCAGGTGCATCTCGAAATCCAGTGGGGTGAGCGACAGGGCCCCCGAGGCGCGGGCCATGGTGCGGCGGCCGGCTTCCTGGTCGTCGGCGACGTGCAGCACGTCGAGATGGGCCCCGGTAATCCCGGCGAACCGCGAGGCGAACGCCAGGGCGCCCTCGCTGGCGGACCCCCCACCGTAAGCCACCAGTACCCGGTCCATCTCGGTGGGGGCGGACCCACACACCAGCACCGGACGGGGACAGCGGCGGATCAGGTCGCGGGTGTCGGGCCCCAGCGGGTCATCGCCGGCCCGGGCCCGCGTGCCGCGGAGACCGATCCGGCCCACCAGAATCACGCCAACCTCCTGGGCCAGCTCCCGGAGCACGTCACCGACGTGACCCTCGCGCATGACGGTCTCCACCTCGAGTCCGACCCGGCGCACCGCCCCCGCCGCGTCCCGCAGCATGGCCTGCGCCGCTTCTTCATGCTCCCGGCGAGAGGTGGGCGCACTGCCGGGAGTCCACTCCATCCAGGGCGCCCCCAGCGACATCTCCGCGGTTCGGCCCGGCGGCGGCGAAACGTGCGCCATGACCACCCGGGAGCGGAAGCGCTGCCCGATCAGGATCGCCTGCGCCAGCGCGACTTGGGCCTGGGTCGACCCGTCGAGGCCCACCAGCAGGGAGGTCCACATGGGTTGAGGGTGGGGCTTGTGACAAGGCGTGTCAAGGGGAAAACGTCACAGCACCTGAAAGGCGTCCAGCTCCTCCAGGGCGAACACCAGCTCCTCGCCGGTCATGGGCAGCCGGCCGACAAACGCCTCACGGGCGGCCCGGGTAACCAATGCCACCGCCACCACGATGTGCTCGTTGCCGCGACGTCGGACCGCGACCCGGCGCCCATCGCGGATAGCGCGCTCCAGCTGGTCCAGCCGCTCCGGCGACCACCGCATCTAGGCGCTCCGTTCGACCCGGATCCGGCCGGGTTCCGCGGTCACCTCGCCGATCCGGGCCCGGGCCGGCGTTGCCTCCCGGGCCAGCGCCGTCAACAGCGCTGCTTCCTGCGCCGGTGGAACGGCTAGCAGCAGGCCGCCGGAGGTCTGGGCATCCACCAGCAGCAACCGGTCCAGCGGGTCGACCTCCGGAGCCCAGGTCACATCGCCCCCCAGGTCTGCGAGATTGCGTTCGGTCCCGCCCGGGACCGCTCCGGCGCGGGCCAGCTCTCTGACGCCCGGGAAGATGGGCACCTGATCCGCCCCGATACGCGCGCCCACGCCACTGCCCTGGACCAGGTTCCGCAGGTGACCCAGCAAGCCGTATCCGGTGACATCGGTGGCAGCGCGCACCCCGTGGGCCAGGGCGGCACGCATGGCCCCGAGGTTCAGGGTCAGCATCGACTGAATCGCCTCGACCAGACGGTCCTCCACGACCAGGCCGCGCTTCAGCGCGGTGGTGAGGATGCCGGTACCCAGCGGCTTGGTGAGGATCAGCGCGTCGCCGGGCCGGGCTCCCCGGTTGGTCAGCAGCCGGTCGGGATGGGCCTCTCCGATGGCGACCATGCCAAGATGCGGCTCGAGGGCATCCACCGAGTGTCCCCCGACGACCGGGCACCCCGCCTGTGCCGCGACCTCGCCTAGGCCCGCGAGCGCCTCACCGAGCAGTTCCATGGGGACCCCGGTCCGGGGCCAACCGACCAGACTCAGCCCAAATCGGGGGGTGGCCCCCATCGCATACAGGTCGCTCAGCGCGTTGGCGGCGGCGATCCGGCCCCAGGTTGCGGCATCATCCACCACCGGGGTGAAGAAATCCACCGTGGCCACCAGAGCACGCTCCGCGTCCAGGCGGTAGACGGCGGCGTCGTCCCGGGTGGCCTGGTCCACGAGGATCCGGGGATCCTCGGCACGGGGCAGATGGCGCAGCACCTGCGCCAACTCGGCGATGCCGAGCTTGCAGGCTCAACCGGCACCGTGTGACAGGGTCGAAAGCCGGATCCGGGGACGCTGATCGCCGGGCTGATCGGGCATGGAGCCTCCGGACTGTGTGGATTGAAGGGGGCGGCGAGCGCAACCGGCCTGACGACGCACCGAACGAGTCGATCAGCGCAGGCCTGGCCGCTGGAGCGGCCTTACGCGGTCAGGACATGACCTGGCCGAGCAGCGGGCCGGCCAGCACCAGTCGCAGCACCTCCGGGGCGACCTCGCGCCAGTCGACGGTTCCCTGGTGCCGCAGCCGCCACGGCAGTTCCATCAGGCCGCCCAGGAGCAGGAACAGCAGCGCGGAGCCACCCGAGCCAAGGCTCCCGAACCACAGGGCGCCCAGCAGGGTCAGCAGCACGCTCTCCGAAACCAGGCTTCGCCAGCCCTCCCGGAGCGGCGCCGACCAGGGTCCCGCGCCGGCCCCACGCCTCACGCGGTATGCCACCGCCCGCCAGGCGGTGGAGTATCCCAGCAGCAGCAGAAACCCCAGCAGCACCGGGGTGAGGGCCATGGGCTACTGCGCGGCGATGAGGGAGTCGGCGAGGTACAGCAGGCCCCGCACCATCACCCGGTCGACCGTGCGGGTGTTGCGAATATCGACCAGCGGGTTCTCCCGCAGGATCACCAGGTCCGCCACCCGTCCCGGTGCGATGAGCCCCAGCGAATCTCCCCCGAGCAGCACGGCCGGGTTGATCGTGGCGGTCGCGATGGCGTCGACCGGAGTAAGCCCCGCCTGGACCAGCAGTTCCAGTTCCCGGTGCAGGCTCAGTCCGGGCACCAGCAGCTGATTGCTGGCGTCGGTCCCGGCAATGATTCTCCCCCCTGCCGCCCGGAACTCCCTGATGAACAGGTCCTGATTGGCCCGGGAGGCACGGAAGCTGGGGAAGTCCGCTGCGATCCAGCCGGCCCGGGCTACCATGCCGGGGAGATCCCAGCGCCGGATGATGGAATCCGGGAGTGAGCGCACGTCGGGGTTGTTGATCGCCGCCGAATCATCCAGCCGACTGTAGGTGTCGTGCAGGACCAGGGTCGGGACGACGGCCACGTGGGCGTTCGCCAGGGTCACCGCCACCCGGTTCAGGGCGACACTGTCCAGCTTGGCCCAGCCCTTCTCGAAGTAGGTCCAGCCGCGCCAGAACGACGCCCGGTGTTCGGCGAAGAACCGGTCCGGACTTCCGGCGGCCTCCGGAACGCCGCTCATGTGTTCGATGGAGGATACCCCGAGGCGGGCCGCGGTAATCGCGTCGGTAAGTCCCAGATGGGCTGTCACCCGCAGGTTGAAGCTGCCGGCCTCGTCCATCAGCGGCCGCAGCAGGTCCGGGGTGATCCGGGTGTAGATCTTGATGTAGTCGACGCCGGCGACCGCACGGGAATCCACCGCCCGGCGGGCCTCGGTGGCGTTGGCGACTTCGGTAGCGTTTGAGAAGGTGGCCGGCGAGCCGTCGATCATCGCTCCGGCGCTGAAGATGCGTGGCGAGGCGAGGCCGCCGCGCCCGATCTGTTCCCGAAGGTCGAGGATCGAGTCCTGCTCGCCATGCACGTCCCGCACCGCGGTGACGCCGGCGGCCAGGTAGCGGCCGAGGGCCCAGCGTTCGACGTGAACGTGGCCATCGATGAGGCCGGGAATGATCCAGCGGCCGGTGACGTCGACGACGTCGGCGGTCCGTGGGATGACAAAGCCTTCCCGAGGTACGAGCTGCTCGATCTTGCCCTGCCGAACGATGATCACGGCGTCCTGCAGCACCCGGTTGTCGGGTGTCAACACATTGCCGCCGACCAGGGCAATGCTGTCCTTCTGGATCGTGGTGCAGCCGGCGAGCAGCGCGCCCAGCAGCAGCACCACTCTGCGGTCCAGGCGCGCTGCCCCGCTGAAGTCAATCGTTCGAGGTGTGATCATGGATATTCTTCCGCTGGACCGGCCTTCACGCAGGACCGCCGGCGCCGGGGACCGGCACAGGCGGTGGCCCTTGGGCGGAAAGGGCAGGTGGCGCATCGGGTACCGGGCCATGGAGTCTGAAACGTGCCGGGTCCCCCCCGATCGGCGCAAGTCGTTCTGGCGCAACCGGCTGCCGGCCTGCGCGGGGCTCTATTCCAGGTGCAGACTGTCGCGGCTGGCCATCCGGACCGCCAGGCTGTCCACCGCCGCCTGCAGTCGCTCCACCCGCTTGAAGAAGGTGGCCGGTGATTCGGTTGGAATCCAGCGCGCGCCGACCGGTTTGAGCGGGGTCTCCCGGGCCTGATCCGAGAATTCGGCGTCGCCATCATCGTCGGACAGGGCCACCATCGCCCCCAGCACGCCGACGATGGCCGCACTCCACAGCCACTTTCTCAGCCGGGTCATGACGGAGACCCGGGAGAGGTGGGCCGCCAAGGCAGCCACCAGCACCGTCAGGCCAACCAGGCTGACCCCGAGCTCCCAATCAACCCGGCCGGGCCACAGGAACTTGAGGTAGTCGCCCAGGGTGTCGCTGGCCAGCAGTACCACCAGGGCCGCCGCGGGGATCAGGAAGTGTTCTCGAAACCGGAAGCGGTGCTGAGTGATCCGGCCCACCAGGGCCCAGCCGCCGGCCCAGGCCGCGACCGCCACCAGGATGCCCAGGGTGCCGCCGACCAGGTTTGTCAGGGTCTCCCGCCCGGTGGCGGTGGTGTACTGGTTGAACAGCAGCACCCCCACGCTGGCCACGGCGAGGGCCAGGTCCCGGGGGGTGGACCGGCCGATCGCCAGTCGGGGACCGTGGTCCTCCCGCAGCGCCGGTGCCACCGGCTGCCCCGGGTCGATGAACCTGAGCACCGTGCGTCCCAGCCGGACCACGGTCCCGGAATGAAGCGTCACCCGCCCCACTCGGCCGCCCCCGGATGGCTCGAGGATCCCGTTGGCGCTGCCCAGGTCGGTGAGCACCATTCCCCCGTGGTCGTCCCGCTCCAGGCGGGCGTGGGTCGGGTCGACGTAGCGGTCATCGAGCACCAGGTCGCTGCGATAGTCGCGACCCAGGGTGGCGGGGAAGGCCCGGAGCCAGACCCGCCGCCGCACCGCACCACGGCGATCGAGCACCTCCACCACGATCATGGGGCCGCCCGCGCGATGCTGGCGAGGTAGCGTTCGGCCAGCCGCCGGGCGTTGGCGAAGGTGACCCCGCTCAGCGTCAAGGTGGTGACCAGGCCGGTGTCCGGGGTCCCCAGCGCCGCAACCCGAAGGAATGCGTCATACAGACCGGGGAGGCGCCGGTAGCCTCGGGTACAGAAGACCGTCTTCAGCACCAGGCCCTGCTGTCGGACGTTTCCCACTTTGCACCGAGTCGAGGTCACCACCTCGTCGCTCAGCGCGGCGAACTCGTGGCCGGAGAACTGACCGCTGTAGATCGCGTAGAATCGGAGCGGTCCCAGCTCCCGGGTGCTGAGCAGGGTATGGGTCAACTCGAGCACGCCGGACCACTGGTCTTCGGAAATGAAGATGTAGTCATCGGTCGAGCACTGGTGGCGGACCAGCTGATAGGGGAGGGAGGCCCCGTGGGTGGCGTCACCCCAGCACTTGAAGAACGGGGCCGGCCGAGTGGGAACCCGGAAGCCGCCCAGGGTAATGGTTTCGGCGGAGTCGGTGAACAGGGCTGCCAGATAACTCTCCTGGTACTGCAGCAGCTGCTGGTCCACCGCCTGGAGCAGCGAGTCCGGTCGCTGGTACCCCGGCTGGGAGGCGAGCCGAAGCAGCGCCATGACCCGGTCCACCGGGACCAGGAAGCTGACCTGCTCGCCGGCGGTGGACACGTTCACCCCGACCACTTCGCCTCCGGCCATCACCGTCGGGCCTCCGCTCATTCCCGGGTTGAGCGAACCGGTGAAGTGAATCCGGGGGTACAGGGTGTGTTCCAGCAGTCCGTTGAAAGTGCCCTCGACGATGCTCAGCCCCAGGTCCAGCGGGTGCCCGAGGGAAAAGAGCCGGGCCCCCCGGTCAGGTGCCGCGGGGGCAAGGGCGAACCAGGGATCGCCTCCCGGTTCGGTACGCAGCAGGGCCAGGTCGTGCACCACATCGATCGCCAGAATCCGGACCGGTCGAACCCGATCCCTGAGATCGATGAGCTCGGCCCGGTAACGGTCGGGCCGCGCGACGAGGTCGGAGATCACGTGATAGTTGGTGATCAGGTGGCCCCGGGGCGAGACAAAGAATCCCGACCCGATGGTCGCCTTGGCGCCGGAACTGGTCTCGATGCACTGGACCTTCACCACCCGCGACGCGAGCCGGCGGTAGACTGCCGCGGCATCGGGGCTCCCTGCCTGGGCAGCGAGGCCGGCGGCAAGCCAACCGAAAAACAAAGCGAGCGCCCCCGACAGCCGGAGCGCTCGCTGGAAACTGTCCTTCCCGCGGGGGGAGCAGGTCACCGCTTCTTCTTACCACCCTTCCGCTTGGCCGGGCGCTTGGCGGCCTTCTTCTTCGCCGCCTTTTTCTTCGCCGGCTTCTTCTTGGCGGCCTTGCGGGCTGGTTTGCGGGCGGCCTTCTTCTTCGCCTTCTTCGCCTTCTTCGCCGCCTTCTTCTTCGCCGGCTTCCGCGCGGCCGGCTTGCGGGGCGCGGACCGGGCGGCCAGCGGCTCCACCGCCATGGGTGAGGGCGCGGGCGCAGGTGTGGGCGGCACCATGGGAGTCGGTGCAGGGTCCATCCACCCGGAATCGCTCCAGCTCAAGTCGTGCAGGTCCGCCATGGGAGCTTCCTCCAGAGACTGCCGCGGCATTTCCGCCGCTGGGTGACGCGGGTCAACGCGCCCGCTGTGGGTGATCCACGACTTAAGATGCACTTCTTCTCTCCATGTGCAAGCGGGGGCGAACTCATCTCTGCGCCGCGGCAGCATCCTGTCGGATCGAGCGCATACTGCTCAACGCGGCGCCGTGGTGGCCCCATCATGGGCGACGGGTGGAGCTCAGTTAGCAACACCTAAGCCACTATTATACAACATGTTACATGGTGTCTACAGGGCCAGCACCCAAGCCCGCGCCCGGGACCGCGTCGCCCCGCTGCAGCAGCCCGCGGTGGTGACGCTGGTGCTGGCCCACGCCGCAGCCGCGCAGCGGTCGCCGGGTCTTGGCTCGCCCGCGTCGCGGATTCCGGCGCGGATTGCTTCCAACTCAGCGCCAGACCCCGCTCGTCGAGCAGCCCATCGGGGCGGGACTTGGTGCGGCGGGTGGGGGTCACCCAGTCGGGCCCGGTCCTGAGCTACATCCGCCCTGCCATCACGGCTCGGCAGCCCAAATTCGCGATGCTGCGGGACAGCCCTCTGAGCCCATTGCCTCACGTCACCGACCCACGCCGCCAGCCAGGGTGGCGCCACCCTGGGTTGCTCTGCCCGACACTCGGGTGATGGGGAGCACATCGCCAGCCTGGCCGTCGATCGGCCCGCCTCCCATGCCGGGGGCGCGCCGGGCAGTCCGCCCGGAGTTCATGCAAACCCGGGGTGTAGGAAGCTCCGATGGATCTTCCAACCGATTGTTTGGTAATGGGTTGGCGAGTCTCTTCAGATGGTCTGACGCTTGCTCCCAATGACCCTGCTCTGGGAGCCCTGACCAATGATCCTCAAGCGACCTGTCCTGCCTTGCCTCAGTCTGGCCCTGCTCCTGGCGGCTCCGCTGCCGGGGCAGCAGGTCACCGAACTGTATGTCTTCCCTGATACCATGCGGCTCGATCCCGGCGGTCGGGGCGGGCTGACGGTCCAGGCGTTCGACCAGTCCGGCAATGCAGTCCTCGCGGTCCGCTATCGGGTCCTCGACACCCTGGTGGCGCGGGTGGCCTCGACCGGGGTGGTGACGGGCGGCAACCGTGGATCGACCCGAGTAGTGGTGGAGGCCGGCAGCCGGACCCGCGCGGTGACCGTGGTGGTCGCACCGCCGAGTGATGTTCCCGTCACTTCCGCCAGCGCCCCGGAGCCGGGCAGCGGCTCGACCGGCCCTATTCCCGCCGCGGTGGGTCTCAACCGGCGTCGATTGTCACTCTCCCCCGGCAACCGCGACACCCTGGTGCTGGTGGCACTCGAGGAAAGCAACCGGCGCCTGGCCCCGGGTCTCGCGGTCTGGAGCTCCACGGATGGCCAGGTGGTGGAGGTGGATGCCGCCGGTGCGGTCAGTGCACTGGCGGTGGGTCGCGCCGAGGTGGTGGTCGGGGTTGGCACCACCCAACTGCGCGTCCCGGTCAGCGTGCATCAGCCGGTGGCATGGTTCGGGGTTTCCCCGGCGCTCGACGACACGGTGCAGATTCCCCTGGGCACCAGCCGGGAGTTCACGGTGCTGCCGCACACGGCCGATTCCCTTCCGATCGAGGGGGTTTCGCTGCAATGGTCGGTGGGCGACACCACGGTAGCCAGGCTCGATCCGGCGACCGGACAGCTCACCGGCCTCAGCCCCGGGCGGACCACTCTGGCCTTCCAGGCCCAGGGTTTCCTCGCCAAGCGGTGGAACATCAAGGTGCTGTCCGGAAAGATCGCGATCGCCGTGGGGCGGGTAACCCTCTCCCCCGGGGGCCGGGATACCCTGCGGGCGGAACATGTCGACGACGCGGGCCGCCGGATGGGCCGAGCCGCGGTAGTGTGGAGCAGCAGTGACGCCGCGGTAGCACGGGTCTCTCCCGCCGGCGTGCTGGAGGCAGTGGGACCGGGTCGCGGACAGGTAACTGCACGCACCTTGTCGGGGGCGGCGGCGACCGCCACAGTCGTGGTTACCGGAGACCTGTTGGTCGCCTTCAACCGGGGGGGTCGCTTCGCCCTCTACGCCCTGGTGGCGGACCGGGCCGAGCACCCTGCTCCCGTGGTGGCGGACAGTTTCGCGAACGCACTCGACGGGCGTTACTCGCCGGACCGGACCAGGCTGGCGTTCAGCTCCGACCGCTTCGGGGCGGGCAACTACGACCTGTTCCTGGCCGACGCCGATGGGCACAATCCGGTGCGGCTCACCACCGACCCGGCGGTCGACGCCTCGGCGGTGTGGGTCCCGGACGGCCGGCGTCTGGTTTACGTCTCCCGGCATGGCGCGATCCGCCAATTGTATGTGGTGGAAACGGACGGCAGTGGGATCCGGCAGCTCACCTCGCTGCCCGGCGGGGCCTTCGACCCGGCGATCTCACCGGATGGCGTCACGGTGGTCTTCGCCGGGCTCTCTGCCGGGCCCGACGGGCGGCCGGATCTTTACACCGTTCCATTGGCTGGGGGCGATCCGGTGCCGGCGACGCAGACGCCCGGGGTCAGCGAGACCCACCCCGCCTATCTGGCTGACGGGACCCTGGTCTGGCTGGAGACAAGTGGAGACGCGTCGACCCGGGTGGTCCGCGGGGGCGCTGCGGGGTCGCTGCTGGTGCCGCCGCAGTTCGTGGTCGATCTGGCGGTTTCACCGCGGGGTGAGCTGGCGTGGGTGGAGCGGGTCATGCCGGGTGAGGGTCGGGAGGCAGCCGCGGTTACATTGCACTGGCAGACTCCCGGTGGCGAAGTGACTGTGAAAGCCAATCCCGGTGAACGCATCGTGAGCCCCGCCTTTTGAAAGCACTGACCCTGACCGCCATCGGCGGCCTGGACCAGCTCCGCATTCAGGACCTTCCCCGCCCTACCCTGTCCAACCCGGACGACGTGCTGGTGCGGCTGCACGCCGCGGCCCTGAACCGTCTCGATCTCTGGGTCATCGGGGGATTGCCCGGTCTCCGCTATACCTTCCCCCACATCCCGGGAGCGGACGGGGCAGGCGTGGTGGAGGCCACCGGACCGGCAGTGCAGGGGCTCGCGGTCGGCGAGCGGGTGCTCCTCAACCCTGGCCGTTCCTGCGGCCACTGCGAATGGTGCCTCGCCGGGGAGCAGCCGCTGTGTCCGGGGTTCGGAGTGCTGGGCGAACACCACCCGGGCACCCTGGCCCAATACCTGGTGGTCCCGGCCCGCAACCTGGCCCGGGTGCCGGAGCGGATGTCGTGGGCTGCGGCCGCCGGGTTCACGCTGGCCACGCTCACCGCTTGGCGGATGCTGATCACCCGGGCCCGGCTCGCTCCGGGCGAGCTGGTGCTGATCTGGGGCATTGGCGGGGGGGTGTCCCAGGCGGCGCTCCGAATCGCCCGGCATGCCGGGGCACGGGTGGTGGTCACCAGCGGCGCCGAAGCCAAGCTGGCGCACGCCCGGGAGCTGGGCGCGGAGCATGGCATCAATCACTCGACCAGTGATGTGGTCGCCGTGGTGAAAGCGCTGACTGGCCGGCGCGGGGTGGATGTGGTCGTGGACAGTGTCGGGGAACGGACCTGGGAGCAGTCCCTGCGCTGCCTGGCGCGGGGGGGCCGGCTGGTCACCTGCGGGGCCACCACCGGCCCGATGGTCACCACCGACGTGCGCAAGCTGTTCTGGTATCAGTGGAGTCTGCTGGGATCGACCATGGGGAGCGACGCCGAGTTCCGGGCCATCATGCGGCTGGCTGCCGCCGGAGAGCTCTGGCCCGAGGTCGACACCGTGGTTCCGCTGGATCAGGCGGTAGCGGGATTCCGGCGTCTCGAGGCCGGGGTGCAGCTCGGCAAGGTCGTCGTCGATCTGAGCGGCTGACCCGCACCCCACTCCGGTTATCGCCGGGCCGCGTCCTCAGGCAGGGCATATCTCGCCACCTGCTGCCAGCCGCCTTCCTCCCGCAGAATCAGATAGAGCCGTCCTGCCGCCCCGAAGCCGCCGATCGTCGCGCCTTTGGGCAACTGCACTGCACGGCGATCGCGGCCGTCGCGTCCCACGACGTCCCAGATCGGCACCGAGTCCGGGAACGGGCGCGGCCGCTGCAGCCAGACTTCGCCACCGACCTGGTTGGTCACTCCGGCGACAAACGGGCCCTTCTGGTCTGCGAACGGGTAGGACAATTCGATGCCCGCCGGAGCCCCCATGAGCGCCATCTGCTGCCTTAACCGCTCCAGGAAGTAGTCCCGCTCCGCCTGGGTCACCGTCACCGGCTGGTAACTGCGCCCGGGACCGCGCCGCCAGGTCCCGTCGGGGGCGCGCCAGTCGACCGCGTTATTGGAGGCCCGGGCGACCCACAGCGCCCCGTCCGGGAGCACCCCGAAGAGGTCGCGACCGGCGAAGATGGTCGAGACGATCTTGGTCTGCTCGCCGAACTGGCCTCGGCCCCAGGGGGGAAGCTTGAGCTTGGCCACGGTGTCGGCCACCGTGTCGCCCCGACTCTGGCGAAGCACGCTGAGGCTGTCGAACGACAGCTCCTGGCCCGGCTCCAGACCGCCAAGCACCGTGCGGACGTCTTCCTTATAGGCGTTGCCCAGGTTGTCGAAGGCGGCCGCCTGGTTGCTCCCGCCCACCCCACGCCCGCCCAGTACCGCCAGGTACTCTCCCCGCTCGTTCCAGAGAGTGGTGCGTTCCGCGGCGAAATCCACGAGGGCCAGGGTGTCGCCGGCAAGGTGGACCACGAAGCCCGGCAGCTTGTGCTTGCCGGGCGCGGGGTCGTTGGGCCGGATGGTATCGGCGTGCTCCCCGATCAGAGTGACCGCGTCGGTGCCGAAGTCGGCGATCAGGAAGGTCTTGTCCTTGATCTCCGCCAGCGCTACTCGGCCATCCGTCAGCTCCACCACATTGCTGACCTGCTGAAAGTGCCGGCTGAGGACCGTGTCGCGGTGGTCCAGCACCAGGAGCGAGGAGCGGGCCTCGCGGCAGGCCGCGGTGAGGACCGCGCCCAGCAGGAGCAGGTCGAGACGCCGACCGGACATGGAAACCTTTCTACCCGCTTCGCGGGTCAGGCTCCGGGGGGAGCCTCGAGCTGAAAGAGCAGGAGGCGGACGCCTCCCGCGAAGGGTTCGCCGACCAGGGCATACCCGCCACCCAGGGCCAGCAGCCTGCCTAACC
>CALMOP010000270.1 GCA_937871775.1 uncultured Gemmatimonadota bacterium
GGGGCACCGCGCCCCAGGGGCCCTTCGCGCCGGCGCCCGGGCCGGCGACGCCTGCCCAGGACATCGCGGGCCCGCGCCGCGTGGCAGGGGGCTGTCGCGGCCCGGGCCAGGGCGGCTTCGGTCCGGTGGGCGCCGCCGGCTCCGAGAATCAGGATCCGCATGAGTGACGCGAAAGTTCGGGTGCTCCTGTCGCTGCATCAAGGCGGGGGCGCCGGGTCGGTCAATTCGGTGCTGGCCCTGGCGGCCGGCCTGGCGGGGCGGGGCCTGCTGATTCGGCTGGTCTGCCCGCCGGATTCCTTCGCCGAGGCCGTGGCCAGGGCGAAGGGACTGGAGGTGCACCCGATCGCCCTGGCCAGGGGCGGGCGCCGGTCCAACGCCAGGCGGCTGGCAGAACTGCTGGCCAGCCATCCGGTGGATCTGGTGAACAGTCACGGCTCCCGGGACCGGGAGGCGTTCACCTGGCTGGGGCTGACCCGGCGGCTGGCCGTGCCAGTGGTGTTCACCCGCCGATCGTACCCGCGCACCATGCTGCTGGAGAATCTGCTGGCCGCGCACGTCGCCACCCGGGTTGTGGCCATCAGCGGTCCGGTCGCCGCGGCCTTGCGACGCCGGGGTGTCCGCGGGCCCAAGCTCCGGGTCATCGAGAACGGGGTGTTACTGGACCGGCTCGACCGGCCGGTGACTGAGGCCGAACGGGATCTCTGGCGCCGTCGCATCGAATGGGAACCGGAACGGAGAACCGTGGGCATCGTGGCACGGCCCAAGGATCAGGCCATCGTGCTCGCCGCGCTGGACCGGATTTGCACGCCGATCCGCCTGGTGCTCGCCGGCCTCGACGGTCCGGCGCTCACCGGGCCGCTGCCGCCGCTGCCGCCGCGGCATCGGGTGGTGCGGTTGCCGTTCCTCGACGATGTCCGGCCGCTGTACGATTTGCTGGAACTGGTCCTGCACCCGTCCCGCTGGGATGCGTTGCCCCAGGCGGTGCTCGAAGCCATGGCCCTCGGCAAGCCGGTCATCGCCTCGCGGGCCACCGGCAACGCGGTGATCATCCGGGATGGGATGGATGGCCTGCTGGTGTCGCCGACCGATCCCGGGGCCTGGGCCGCCGCCATCGAGCGCGTGCTCGATGCGCCGGCGTGGGGTGCTGGACTGGGCGCCGCCGCGCGGCGCCGGGCCCGTGAGGACTTCCCCTTCGAACGGACCCTGGAGCAGACCATGGCCCTGTATGGGGAGTGCTTGGCAAATGCCTGACCCGGCCTCCGGGCCTGCCTCCAGCGACACGGGCTATCTGGCCTGGTGCGCCCGGCAGGGTCCGGAGGTGCACGACCTCGCCTGGCGCCTGGCCCACCTGCCGTGGCGCCATCGGGTGCTGCTGCGGCGTTATCCGGCTCGCGGGGGCCGGGTGCTGGACTTCGGGTGCGGCGACGGCGTGTTCGCCCTGGCGCTGGCCGCGCGCGCCGGCGTGGTGACAGGATACGACCATTCCCCGGCGGCCATTGCCCAGGCCCGCCGATTCGCGGGCCCCGCGGGCCCTACCTTCGTGCACGACGGCCTCCCGGACGGTCCGTTCAATCGGATCTTCTGCACCCAGGTACTGGAACATGTGGTGGACGATCGGATCGTGGTTGAGGACCTGGTGGCCCGGCTGGCGCCTGGCGGCGGGCTCATCGGTTCGGTGCCGTCGGGTCGGGCGTTTTGGGATCCGGATCACAGGCGGACCTACGATGAGGCGGGGCTCAGGGCGCTGTTGCGTCCCTATGGCTGGGTGCGGGTCGGGCGCTGGTACCGCTCCCCGCTGCGCAACCTGCTGCCGTGGCCCCAGTCCGGTGCGGCGGTGCTGCTGTTCGAACTCCGGCCTCGGGTGCCTGCCCGGTGACCGACCTGCTGCTGACCCGCGATTTTCCGCCGCAGGGCGGTGGCATCGCCCGGATGCTGGGGGAGATCGCCGGCGCCAGCGTTCCAGGCACCCTGGTGGTCTCGACGGGAGCAGCGGATCAGCGGATTCCCGACCCGGTCGACCGCTCCTATCTGCTCGACCGCCTGGAGTATCGCGGGGCGCGGCTCGGCTCGTTGGCGGGTCTGTGGCGGTGGGCCCGGCGGGCGCGGGCCCTGCAGCGGCGGCACCACTTCGGCTTCTGCTGGGTCGGCAACCTCAAGCCGGCGGGCCACGTGGCCCGCTATCTGTCCGACGCTACCGGAGTTCCCTACGGGGTTCTGGTCCATGGCCATGATCTGTTGCGGCTGGAACGGCAGTTGGACCGCCGTGCCAAGCGGTGGGCCGCCCGTCGGATCCTGGCCGGCGCCGGCGGCGTGGTCGCCAACAGCGGCTGGACCGCCGATTGCTACCGCGGCCTGGCCCAGCGTCTCGGCGTCGACACTCCGGTGGCGGTGATCAGGCCGGGCGTCGATCCGGAGCGCTTCAGCCCGGGGCCGGCCCGCGGCCCCCGCGGCATTGCTGGAGGGGACGAACCGGTCTGCCTCACCGTCGCCCGACTGGAGCGGCACAAGGGCATCGACACCGCCCTGGCCGCGCTGGCGGTGCTCGGGCGCGCCGGGCGGCGGGTGCGGTATCTCGTGGCGGGGGACGGTCCCGACCGGTCCCGGCTGGAACGGCTGGCTGCGGAGGGGGGGCTGCAGGGGCAGGTGACCTGGCTTGGCGCCGTGAGCGAGTCCGAGCTCCCCCGGCTGTACCGCAGTGCCGACCTCTACCTGGGCCTGTCGCGCCAGGACGGTGAGCAGGTGGAGGGATTCGGACTGGCACTGCTGGAGGCGCAGGCGACGGGGCTCCCGGTGATCGCCGGTCGGAGTGGCGGGACCGGGGATGCGGTGGAGGATGGTGTCACCGGGCACCTGGTCCCGCCGGATGACGTCGCGGCGGTCGCGGGGATGCTGGGGCACTGCCTGGCCCAGCCGTACCACGCGGCGGAACTGGGACGGGCGGGACGACTTCGGGTGGAGCGGCAGTTCGGCTGGAACCGGGTGATCGGGGAGCTCGACCAGGCCCGTGCGTGCTTCAGGGGCGGGACACCGCCAGCCGGGCGCTGATGGCGTAGGTGGGGCAGTTCCGGATGTAGCCCCCGTCGAGCGGGGACCAGTGCTGGATCGGCTGTCGGACCCGGGCCCGGGAGCCTTCGTCCATCTCGAACACCCAGGGGGCGTGCATGACACAGGCCCCGCATCCCACGCATCGATCGCGGTCCACCCGGACCTCGACCCGTCGCTGGGGGTACACCCCGTGGCCGTCGGGATCCAGGTCCTGCAGCTGGTCCAGGATGTCGAGGGTCGAGCGATACCCCTCCTCGATCAGCTCCCGGTTCTGGCCGAATGCGAACATGGAGATGTGTTCCACCCGGGGATGGATCAGCACCAACGGGGGCGCGGTCCAGGAGCGCAACCGGCTTTCCATCATGGTCTGCATCACGATCTCGAGGCCGCGGACGTAGGTCGCGGCGAAGCCCTCGTCCTGGACGTTGGCCCGCATCGCGCTGGTGGACCCGACGTCGACCGCGACCACCGGACCCTCGCCGTGCGATGCCGCGATGTGAGCCGGCAGATTCTCGGTGACGGCGCCGTCCACGTAGTAGCGGCCCTCGATCTCGCGGGGTGGGAAGATGCCCGGCAGGGCGCAGGAGGCGAAGACCGCATCGGCGACCCGGGGATTCCGGAGGCCCGGGAGGCCCCAGAAGATCTGCATCCCGGTGTTGAGCTCCACGGTGTTGATGAGCAGCGGCCGCGGCAGATCGTGGAAGGTGCGCTCCCCCACCAGGCTCAGGATCAATTCATCGAGGGGTTCCCGGCGGTACACCGCCGGCGAACGCATCCGCTTCAACGCCATGTCCACATGGGCCACCTGGAACACATCCCGGCGGCGCACCTTGAGCCCCCGCTCCATCATTTCGGGAATGGGCATCCCGGCGGCCCAGGCGGAGGCGATCATGGAACCCATGCTGCTGCCCACGACGAGTCCCGGCACCAGGCCGCGCTCCTCGAAGGCCTTCAGCACACCGATGTGGGCCAGTCCCTTGAGACCGCCGCCGCTCAGGACCAGCGTAAA
>CALMOP010000271.1 GCA_937871775.1 uncultured Gemmatimonadota bacterium
GATCTTCGGCAGCGCCAGGCGGACTTCATCGGCGACCGATATCAGGTTGGCTTTCGACTGCCGCACGATCCCCACTCCCAACGCCGTCTGTCCCCGGAAGCGCAGGGTGCTGCGTTCGTCTTCCGCCCCCAGCTCGACCCGGGCCAGGTCCTTCAGCTTCACCAGCTGACCGTTCGGGGATGCCACGGTCAGCTCCCGGAACAGCTCCGGGGTCTTGAGCTCTCCCAGAGAACGCACCGTGAATTCCCGCTGCGTCGACTCGATCCGCCCGGCGGGGATTTCCACGTTCCGGCTGCGGACCGCGGCCTCGACGTCCTGAACCGTGAGCCCCCGGGCGACCAGCGCCGCCCGGGACAGCCAGATCCGCATCGAATAGCGCCGCTCACCCGCGATGAAGGCCTGCCCCACCCCGTTCAGGCTCTGCAGCTGCTTCTTCACCAGCCGGTCGGCGATGTCGGAAAGCTGCAGCAGGTTGTAGTTCGCCCCGGAGAGCGCCAGCCAGAAGAAGGCGTCGGCGTCGGCGTCCTGCTTGGCGATCACCGGCTCCTCGACATCGTCCGGCAGCCGGTCCCTTACCCGCGACACCTTGTCTCGCACATCCTGCGCCGCCACGTCCACGTCGCGGTCCAGGGTGAACTCAAGGGTGATGCTGCTCTGCTGTTCCGCGCTCGAGCTGGTGAGGGTCCTGAGGCCAGGCACCGTCGACAGTTCCTCCTCCAGGACGTCGGTCACCGCGGTCTCGACCACCTGGGGGTTGGCGCCGGGCAGTACGGTCGACACCGAGATGACCGGCGGGTCGACATCGGGATACTCCCGCACCGACAGCTTGAGGTAGCCGATGATCCCGAACAGGACCAGGGCGAGACTCAGCATGCTGGCCAGGACCGGCCGGCGGATGGAGATGTCGGACAACTTCATGGACCACCTCGGAATGACCGACCAGCGGCGGAGTGGGCTACCGACTCCCGTTACCCGTGTGCGGTCCGTTGCATGACGGCCAGGAGAGGACCCGGACCGAACAGGGCGGACGGCAGCAGTTGGGAGGAGACAGGCTCCTGACGGAGCCGGATCCCCGGGGTTTCATCGGGTCGGGAAACCTAGCATTTCCGGTGGAGTCCGGAAGGGACCGGCAACCCCTAGAGCAGGGTCGTCGCTCCCTGGTCGTCGGGACCCTCCCGCTCGATGCCCCGCCCCCCGTCGTCCTTACCCCCCCTCCCGACCCCCCTTAGCTTGCCAACATGGGATTCCAACTGTCGGCCCGGCAGCAGGCGCAAATGGCCTTCCTGCAAATGCTTCCGCCCAAGATCCACAAGGTGGCATCGATCGTTGAACAGATGAACAACGCCCGTCTGGATGAAACCCTGGTGCGCTCGATGATCCGTACCCTGGATCAATCGAAGGCCGGGGCAGCTCAGCTCAGCATCACCGGCCTGGCCGATGCCCTGGGCGCCATGGCCTCGGTGGCCCGGCGGGGCGGCGGGCTCCAGGTCAAGATCAGGATGTTACAGGACCAGATCGGCGGGGTGCGGCAGCACTACGATGCGGCGGTCAAGAAGGCATCGATACCAGAGGCAGGCGACGAGGAGTGAGGTGTGCTGGTGACGGGGTGGCGGAGTAGCGCGCAGCGAACCCGCCATTGATCATTCAGCCACTCTGCCATTCACCATGCTGCCATTACCCGGATTACTTGGCTGAACCCGGCTCATAGATCTCGTGGCCCTTCTTGCGGAGGTAGTCGTCGATGGGCTTGCCAGCCATGAGCAGGATCATGCCGTGGACCAGCACGCCGATCAGCAGGGACACGAACGTGAGCGCCGTCAGAATCCCCGCCGCCCCTATGACGGCATACACCCGACCGAGTAACTCCATGATCCACTCTCCTGGATACCAAGAGGCTTACGTGCTGCATGCTAGCGAGAGGCCCGGGTCGGCGCAACCGACGCCGGGACGCCGGGTCCGCGCCGCCTGGCTGGCGCTGTTAGTCCTGCCGTTCGGGCTCCGGGGCCAGGCCCACGATCACGGCGAGGCACCATCGATCGAGCACGGGGGCGTCTTTCCCCCCGGCTGGACCGTCCGCACCGACGAGGTTGGAGAGCTCAAGTCCATCAGCCTCGCGGCCATGCCGCCGGGGTGGCACGTCACCACCGCGGCGTCGGCCATCATGTATCGCGGCACCGACCAGGGCAGTGGCAGCTACCAGGTGACCGCCAAGATCCACCTGTTTCCCAGCGCCGGCGGTCACGCGGAAGCCTTCGGGGTCTTCATCGGCGGCCGGGATCTCGCCGGCCCGGGGCAGCGGTATACCTATTTCCTCATCCGGGGTGACGGCAGCTGGAAGATCAAGCGCCGCAGTGGTGCCGCGGCGACCGACGTGAGCCGGGACTGGGTGCCTTCGGCCGCAATCGTGCGGGCCAGGGCCGACGGGCCGGTGACCAATCTGCTCGGGGTACTGGTGGATCAGGGCAAGGTGAGCTTCCGCATCAACGGCCAGGAGGTTCACTCGGCTCCGGCAGCGAGTCTGGATACCGAGGGGATCACGGGACTCCGGGTGAACCACAACCTGTCGCTGCACGTGGAGTCGCTTGACATCCAGGCTCTCGGGGCCAGGAACACAGCCGGGGGCCGCCCCTAGCGAGCGGTCCCCGGAGCAGCCGTCCCGGTGACGGGATCAGGGCTCCTCGAGCGGAGCCTCGGTCTGCCCCAGCTGCTCGACGGCGGAGGCGGCCAGCCGCTTGACCTCGCCATCCCCTTCCGAGGCGATCCGCGCCAACGCCTGGCGGGCGGCGGCGGTGTTGGCATGGAACAGCGCCTTCACCACCGCCATCTGGCGCTTGATCAGGGCGCTGCCGAGCGGAAACAGGCCTCGCTTCTGCAAGGCGATCTGGGCCAGGGCGGCCGCCGATTCGGGTGCGTCGATGCTGGCCAGCGCGGACAACAGTTTCTCCCAAGCCACCGGGTCCTTCTCGGTATCCAGCGCGGCAGCGATGGGCATCGCGATGGCAGCCGAACCCCGGGTGGCCAGGGCCCGGCCCGCGTGGGCCCGGGTGGCGGGGGAGGCGTGAGACAGGGCCTGACGCAACGGCTCGACCACGCCCTTGTCCGGGTAGTTGGTCAGGGCATCGATCACCGCCATGCGGACCCGTTCATCCTTGTGCATCGCCTGGGCCGCCAGCAACGGGATGCCTTCCGGCAGCCCCAGCCGGCCCAGCAGCTCGGCCCCCAGCCGGACCTCGGCCGGGCGGGTGCTCTTTACCAGCGCGGCAACCAGCGGGAGCGCCTCCGGCATCCCACCCAGGGCTTCGACCAGGAACATCCGGGGCCCTACCGAGTCGGCCTTGTTCAGGAGATCGAGCATCAGCTCCGCCCCCGGCAGGCCGACCGCGGCCAGCACTTCCGCAGTTCGGGGCTGCTCCTCCGGGGCCCGGTACGCCAGCTCGACGAACGCCTCCATCACCGGGGGCTTCAGCAGCCGCCGGAATGCAATCATTGAGAGCCGCTTCGCATCCTCGGCCAGCCCGGGAAGCAGCCGCACCGCCGCCTGGGCATCATGCAGGGCGGCGTGCCAGAATTGGCGCTGGATGGCCTTGTCGAGTTCGACAAAGATGCCGTCGATCAGCTGGGCCAGCTGGTCCCCCGGGCGCCCCCGGGGGAGCACCGTCAGATCGGGGTCCGACAGAGCCGAACGGGGACCGGAGACGTTGGGCGGGAGCGGATCGGGGATGAGGCGGACCCGAACGCCGGCGGTACTGGCGATCGGAGCCCGGTCATCGGCCAGGGCCAGAGCCAGGTTCATCAGCTCGTTTTCGGGGGTCGCCGAGGCCACCCGGATCGCGTCGACTTGCCGGGCCTTGAGCCGGTCCTTGAGCGGATCCCCCTCGGGGAACACCGCATCGGTGCCGGCCTCGATGAGCGCCGGCCCCTTGGCCACCCGGGCGGTGACCATCGCCAGGGCGTCCGTAATGAGGTCGTCGCGCTCGGGCGTGGTTCTGAGGAGCCACACCAGATGCCCGAGCAGGACCGGGAAGGGAGCGGTCGGGTCAGGTCGAA
>CALMOP010000272.1 GCA_937871775.1 uncultured Gemmatimonadota bacterium
CCTTCATGGAGGCCGGCAGGACGACCATCGCCATCTCGCCGTCGATCTTGACCATCACCGCCTTGGCCATCTCCTTCCCCGGAATGTGGGCCGTGGCGGCGACTTCCTGAGCCCTGAACGCGGGTGAGTGGGTGATGGTGACGTACTTGACCTGGTGCGAGTCGAGAAACGTTCTCAGTCTCTGGAGCGACATGGCTGCCCTCCCTGCGGCGGATGTGCACTGACCAGGCACTGAACGGTGCCGGCCCCAACGGGCCTGAGGGCAAGCTTCACCGAACACGTTGAAGGGAGCTTGAAGCGGTCCTGAAGAGAGCGTCAGGTGGCCCCGGACCTTCTCCCCGACGCGGCAGGCGGAGCACGCCGGCCCCGACTGACGCGCCACGGAGCGCCTGGCTCAGGTCCCGGGAAGACTCATCGCCGGGTGCCACATGAACCGGGCCGTGAGGGCCGACACCGCGACCGCCAGCACGATCGCGACCACGATCACGACCAGGGTGTAGCCTATCGCCTTGTCCTCGGGGGCCTTCATCAGGATGGGGAGCCCCAGGAGCAGCAGATACAGGCTGTACAGTCCAAGCAGCCCGAGGAAACCCAGCGCGGGAATGAGACCGAGGATGCCCACGACCCATGCCGCCGTGGCCGAGTAGGCGGCAACCTTGAGCGCCTGAATCTGGTTCTTCTGGCCGCCGAACGTGGGGGCGAGGCCGTCGATGATCAGGCCCAGGACGAACACGCCAACCAGCGCGCCGACGTACTGGATCGCCGCGTTGCGCACCGCGAACCCGATGGGGAGGCGGTACGAGCCGGCGAATGGCACCTGCAGGCCGAAGACTGTCCAGCCGAGGATCGAGGCAATCGGGCCGATCGCGGCGAGTGGGATGATGTACCCGGTGTAGAGACTCGCGACGCTGGTCTGCTCTGCGTCGATGACCGGCCACTCCGCTTTCGGTGTCAGCAGAATCCGCTTCACCCGGTCTGTCAGGGCCATGATCTCCTCCTGGTCGTTGGGGATGCCACCCGGGATCCGGCTGGCTGGCGCTATAGCCTGCGTTCCCGCGGCGGTTTGCGCAACTGGGGCGCCGCCCCTCCCGCTGCCGAGGCCCGCACTCGGCATCGCCGGGGGGGACCCGAGGGGCGCGGTGGGCACCAGCCCCCTGAGTCTCAGCCCGTACGCTGCTGTACTCCCTGGATTCCCCGCTTGAAGATCTCCATTTCCTCACGGGTGATTCGCCGTGCCGGCACACCGCCCCAGGTTTCCCCCTCACCGACCCGTGAGCCAGGCAGCAGGACCGAGTGGGGCAGCACCGTGGCGCCGCGGCCCACCTCGACATCGCCCATCACGGTGGCCCCGAGACCGATCGTCGCCCGGTCCCCGATCACCACCGGTGCAACCACCAGGTATCCCCCCCCGCCGTAGTGCGCGAAGATCCGCACGCTGCCCCCCAGGGCCGCGTCCTTCCCGATGTGGATGAGCTGCGGGTCCGAGATGTATTCGGTATTGATGAAGGCGTGGCGACCGATCGTCATGCCCATCGCCCGGAGGAACCAGATGCCAAAGGGAGTCAGCGTCACGAAGGGAAGGAAGGTGTAACGCACCAGGTAGAACAGCGCGTTGTGCAGCAGCCACGGCGCGGCGCGCAGGGTGTAGTAGCCCCCCGTGAAGGGCTTCACCCGCGTGGGAAGCACCAGGTTGTAGATCGGAACGACCACCAGGAGCCCGAACCCGAACACGAAGAACGCCACGGCGCTCCCCAGCCCGAGCACCAGCCCGTGAGTGAGGAACGGGAGCGACTGGCTCCAACTGGCGGCCAGCTGCCAGCACCAGATCGCCGGGGTCAGCGCCAGCCCCAGGGCGGTGGAGACCAGCAGATACAGGCCGAGCACGGTGAGCACGTAGGCCGGCCGAGCGTAGCGACGCACCAGCCGGTCCAGGAAGTTCGCGGGCGGCGGGTTCCGGGTGTCGTCCTCGGCGAATGCCTTCATGGGTGTGGTCTCCGGCTCGGGGATTCCCCAGGCCCGTGACACTCGAGCCTCTCCATAGTAGGGGCCCAGCGGGGCCGGAGCGAGGGCCCCGCCGCCGTGGCGCTGCCCCAGCCCCCCGGTAGGGCACTCCACTTGAGCCTGGCTTGACCCTCCCTGGCGATGCTCGGTCACGCGGCCCCCAGCGGGGGGATGCGTCACCGGCACACCAACAGGGGGTACCCGATGCGCGCGACTCTGCTGTTCTCGACGCTGGCGTTGGTGACCGGCTGGGCTCAACCCCAGGCGGTGGAGCGGGGTCCCTGCGACAAGCACCAGAAGCCGTTTCGGGTACCATCCGCCGACCTGCGGGCTGCGGTGCATACCATCGCGCTCACGCCGGTCTGGCTCCAGGCCGAAGTCCACGATTCCATCCGGCGCCGGACCCTGGCCCTGGATTCCTTGCTGGCGGCCACCCTGGAGGCAGGCGGGTTCAGCCTGGTGCCCGCCACGGTGGCCGAGTCGCTCTGGAGCGCCATCCGTGACTCAAGCGGTGCTCTGTACGACGCCGCGACCGGTCGACCAGACAGTGCCAGGATGGAGGCGGCCCGGGAGCGGTTTCGGACCACACTCCATGGTGAGTTCCAGGCCGATGGCATCCTCTTCTCGTCGGTCGTCGGCGTCGCCGCCCGGTTCGATGATGGCTCGGCGCAGTGGGATGGTGCCAAGCAGCCCCTGGCAAACTTCGGCAAGCGCTTCGTCCAGGCCTTGCTCAAGGGGGGGACCTACGAAGGCAAAACCGCGGCCCTTTCCCTTCGGACGGCACTGGTTGGCGTCGATGGCCGGCTGCTCTATGACAACCGCGGCGGCTTGCAGATCGTGTCGATCCCCAGGGCCGGGAAGTTCATCGACGTGCCGGAATCGGAGTTGCTCGCCGATACTGCCCGGGTCCGCGGGGCGGTGCACATCGCGGTCTGCCACCTGGTAACGAGTAAGTGACGCACCCGAGAGCCTGACGGGCCTCGGTCAGGCTCCTGCGCTGCTACCCGAGTGTGGCACGCTGGCTTGAGGAGCCCAGTCCCGCCAGCTGGAACAGCGGGGCCATCCGGCGCCGCCGACTTGCCAATTGTAAGTGCCGTGCCGAGCATTGACCCGCATGGCAATGCAATTCCTGGTCACGGCGGTCGGATCGAGTGGGGACGTGCATCCCTTCGTCGGGCTCGGCCGCGCCCTGCGCGCGCGCGGCCACGAGGTGACCATCCTGACTCCCGAACCCCATCGATCGGTGGTGGAGCAGAGCGGCCTGGGTTTTGTACCGACCCACTCTGCCGAGGAGTACCACGCGGCCACCATGAACCCCGATCTCTGGCACCCGCGCCGCGGGTTCGGGACCGTCCTCAACATGGTCATTCCCGGGTTGGAGCCAACCTGGCGGATGCTCGAGGCCCGCTATCAGCCGGGCCGGACCGTGCTGGTGGGACACCCGCTCGCGTTCGCGGCCCGGGCCTTCGAGGAGAAATTTGCCGCCCCCGCGGCGACGATTCACCTCGCCCCATCCAGCCTGCGGTCCGCCTATCGGGTGCCGGCGCTTCCCCCGGGAGTGGACGTCTCCGGCCTGCCCCTCTGGGTGAAGCGCGCATTCTGGACCCTGGTCGACCACGCCGCAGTCGACCCGCTGATTGCGCCGGCCCTCAACCGATGGCGGGCCAGCCACGGCCTGCCGCCGGTCCGACGGGTCTTCAAGGAATGGCTCAACTCTCCGCGATTGGTCATCGGGTTGTTTCCCGACTGGTTCGGCGGGCGCCAGCCCGACTGGCCGCCGCAGTTTCACCATGCCTCGTTTCCGCTGTGGGACGATCCGCACGGTTCACCCGCTGACGCCGAGCTCGAGACCTTTCTCGACACCGGGACGCCACCGGTCGTGGCCACGCCCGGGAGCGCCAACCGGCATGCCACCGCGTTCTTCAGTTCGGTCACGGCGGCGCTCGGGCGCCTGGGACGGCGGGGGGTGTTTCTGACCGGCTATCCGGAGCAGCTTCCGGCAGAGCTTCCCGCCACCATTCTGGCTCGAAGGTACGCCCCATTCTCGGCCGTGCTCCCCCGGTCGGCCGCGCTGGTCCACCACGGCGGCATCGGGACCGCGGCCCAGGGATTCGCGGCCGGCGTGCCCCAGCTCATCATGCCGATGGGGTTCGACCAACCTGACAATGCCCTCCGCGCGGCCCGGCTCGGGGTGGCGCGGTGGCTGGCTCCCCCGAAGTTCACGGCCGACAGGGTCACGGCGGCGCTGGCCCAGCTGCTGGATGACCCGGCGGTGGCACGCGCGACGGCCGATTACCGCGACCGACTGCTGCGGATCAGCGGTATCCAGATGGCGTGTGATCTGCTGGAACGAGAGGCGGGCCGGTAGCCCGGTGCCCGACTCCTCCTGAGGGCCGGTCTCCCTACCTTCGGTGCGTCGGGAGCGGCAGCGCGAGAAGGTGTTCGCGGCAGGCCTTGATACGCGGCAAGCGGTACTCGGTACTCGGTACTCGGTACTATCGCGGCACCGGCTGATACTTGTCCAGCCAATTGAGGATCTCCTCGATCAGCCGGGTGCGGGGCACGAAGTGGCTGCCCTCCTCCACCACGTGCCGCTTCTGGTCGGGCGGGGTCCCCAGGCGCCGGAACATGGGGATCTGCGAGGTCTCCAGCGGAAAGAAGAAGTCGTATTTCCCATTGATCATCAGGGTCGGGATCCTGATTCGGGGAATGAAGTTGATCGGATCCACCTCCGGCCGCGCCTGCTCGAAGTCGAGTCCGGCCACATACAGCGCGCTCACCTTGATCCTCGGCTCCACCGCCGGCATGAGCCCGCCCATCGCGCCGCCCCAGCTCACCCCGTAGTAGCCCAGCTGCGCGGTGCTGACCTCGGGCCGGGTCTCGAGGTAGTCGATCCCGCGGCGCAGGTCCTTGGCCCACATGACCACGTGGTCGCGGTAGAAGTTGGTGGTATCCTGGACGTCGGTGTTGAGCGAATCGCTGCGCTGGTAGGTGCCCTTGTACACCGGATACAGAATCGCGCGGCCGCTCCTGATGACGAAATCGATTGTGCGCACCTGCAGGTTCTGCGGCGCCTGGTCGCGGATCGCATTGGACCCCGGGAAGTAGACCACCGCCGGGTAGGGCTTCATCCCGCGCTTGGGAAGATAGAGATACAGCAGCAGGCTGTCGCCCGCGTAGGCGGCGTTCATGCGGACCAGCTCGCGGGTCCAGTCTCCCTCGTTGACGGTCTCGATCACGCTGGCGCCGAGCGGGGTCCGGTCGTACTGGTAGATCTGACGGTAGGCGGCGAAGACCGCGTCGGTCACCGGCTTCGCTCTCAGGAAGTCACGGAAGGCGTGCTGCAGCGGCTGCCCGGCCAGTGCGAGGTTCGGCTCGTCGGTGAGGTATCTCACCAGGCGAATCCCGTTGGTGGGCGAGCGGTCGAACGGCGCCTGGGCGTAGGCGTCGTTGAACTGGTAGGGCTGGTCGTTCCAGCCACCGCCCAGGATGAACCGCCCGGTACCGGAGGCGTTCAGGCACCACTCGCGCACATTCCCGGCCATGTCGCGGGTCCCGTAGGGGCTGATGCCGCGGGTGGTGCCGACCGGCACCGCACCCTGGCCGGAGAAGTTGCTCAGGGGGATAATCGAGGCGCTGAGATAGACGCCGGCAGCGTGGCTCCAGTGGGCGACGGTGGGCACCGCCTTGCCGGCGAACTTCGCGAACGCCGCCGCTTCGTACCAGCTGACCCCGGCCACCGGTTGACGCTCCTGCCCGGCCGGGGATTCTCCCGCTTCCCAGGTCGAGGGTCCGGTCCGACCGGTCCGATCGGTCATCTGCGCCATGGCTTCCTGCCATGGCAGCACCCTGCCGTCTTTCGCGAACGGATACTCCCACAGCTCCCGCCGCCGGTACCCGCCGCTGTCCACGAAGCGCTGGTACTCGCCGTTGGTCACCTCGAACCGATCCATCAGATAGTCGCTGAGCTGGATCGGCTTGATGTGTTCGAAGCCAGGGTAGAACACGTCGAGCTGGCCCCCGGCGACCCGCACCATCTCGGGCGGGAGCACACTGTCCCGCTCCAGGGTGAGCACCGAGTCCCGGAACGGGAGGCCGACCAGGTCGAGTGTCCGGTAGCCCAGCGCCTCGATCCGCAGGCGGTTCGAGTTCAGCCACAGCCCGCCGCCCCCGCTCAGCGCCAGCAGCACGCTGTCGAGCGGTGTCTTGCCGAGCAGCTTCCAGGCGGAATCGGGGGCGGCGTAGTCCCTGCGCCAGACCGTGGCACCCGGCGGATTGGTGTGGATGTTCACCCGCTGCGCAAACTTGGGTCGGAGCGTCCGGAAGAGGGAGTCATGCGGATTCGCCCGCTCCACCCGCACCGCCAGGGTATACGCCGAGTCCCACTGGCCCCGCTCGGCGAGGGCCAGCAGGCGGGGGATCGCCTGTTCCCGTACCCAGCGCCGTTGCCGGGCCTGCCGCAGCGGGCCGAACCAGAGCCACGCGCCCAGGATCAGCAGGGCGACTGGCGCGCCCAC
>CALMOP010000273.1 GCA_937871775.1 uncultured Gemmatimonadota bacterium
GACCGTCACTCGCTCGCTGGCGACCTTGCCCTCGACCTCGACCCGGATCTCCGCGGTGCCCGGCGCCAGCGCCGTAACCACCCCCCCGCCGGACACGGAGGCAGTCTGGGGCGCGCTCGATGACCAGCTGATGGACCGGTCCTCCAGCGACCGGCCCTTGCCATCCCGCGCCGCCGCGGTCCAGGTGGCGGTCTCGCCCACCTTGAGGCTGCGGCCGGCCGGGGTCAGAACCACCGACTGGACCGGGACTACCACTTCCGCCACCGTAAGCTGCGCCGTCGCCGATTTCGCCTCCGCGGTAGCCGTGATGGTCGTGGTCCCCTTGGCCAGCGCGTTGACCAGGCCGTTGTCACTCACACTGGCGACCCGTGGATCACTCGAGTGCCAGCTCACCGTGCGACCCGCGAGTTCGCCGCCATGATTGTCGAGCACGACCGCGACCAGTGGCAGGCTCCCCCCGACGGTGAGCGCCGGGTGGTCCGGGGTCAGTCGCAAGGCAGCCACCGGCGCCGGTGGCGGAGGCTTGGGCGGGTTCACGGTCACCCGGGTGTCGGCACTGTGACCTTCGCTGCTGGCGCTGATGACCGCGATGCCGGGCCCGACCGCGGTCACCTGCCCGGCGGAGGAAACGCTCGCGACCTGGGGAGCCCCGCTGCTCCAGACCACGGTGCGGTCAAGCACCCCGCCAGCCGCGGACTTCGGGGTGGCGCTCAGCTGGACCGAGTCCCCCACTTCCAGGGGCTTGCCCCCGCCGGTCAGCGCGATGGTCGTGACCGGTTCGGGGGGCCGGGCGCCCGCCGCCGCCTCGACGACGATCGTGAAGCTGGCGGACTGCCCTTCGCTCGCGGCCTGGATGGCAGCCGACCCCAGCTTCCGCCCGGTGACCGCACCCAGCGGCGACACCAGGGCCACCGCGCTGTCGCTGGACGACCAGCTCACCGGGCGCCCCGAGAGTTCGTGCCCGCCGGCGTCCCGCAGCACCGCGGCTAGCTGTCGGGTCTGCCCCACCGTTACCGGACCACTGCCGCCACCGATCTCCACCGCGGCGACCCGGGCTGGTTCCACCGAGGGCACCGGCGGAGGGACGGGGATGACGTCCTCCGCCTTCCGAAGACTCAGGGCCACTCCGATCCCGGCCACCACCATGAGGACCACAGCCGCGCCAATCAGGCGACCCCGGCCGGGGCGTGATCCCGTGGCCGACGGCTCCGGAAGCGTTGCCACCGGGACCACCCGTTCGACAGGCTGGGTCGGCGCGGTCGCCGCCGCGGCTGAGGGCCGGCTCCGCGGGACCGGCGTCACCGGGGGCGCGGCCGCGGCAGACGGTCGGCTCGGCGGGACCGGCGTCACCTGAGTGGCGGCGGTGGCGATCGCCGGAGCCCGGACCGTGATCGGGCACTCCGCCTTTTGCCCCTCGCAGGTCGCGGTTATGGTCGCCTCGCCCGGGGTCTTGCCGCTGACCACGCCCTGTTTGCTGACCGGCGCCACCCGGCCGGCGCTGGAGCCCCAGCCCAGCTCCCGTCCCGAGAGCGCTTGCCCGCGGACGTCCCTGGGAACCGCCCGCAGGGTGAGACTGCCACCGACCTCCAATGACCCGGTCGGGGGCTCGATCACCACACTGGCCACCGGGACCGGTGTCACCGTGACCGCCACGGTCTCCCTGCGTCCCTCGCACTCCACCGTGAGCTGGGCCGAGCCGGGGCTCATGCCTGTCAGCTGGCCTTCGCGAGTCACGGTGGCCACACCCGGCGAGGAGGAACTCCACCGGGCTTCGCGATCGGCCAGGGCATTGTCCCTGGCGTCACGCGCTTCGACCTGGAGCTGCAGCCGTTCCCCGACCGTCAGGGCGGGAGGCGCACTCACCCGGAGCGCAGCCACCGGCGCCGGGGTGACCTTCACCGTGATCCGGGCTTCCTGGCTCTCGCAGCGGACGACCACCTCCGCGGCACCGGCGGCGACGCCAGTCACCACCCCCTGGGCCGAAACCGTGGCCAGCTGCTCGGCGCCGCTCTGCCAGCTGAGCTCCCGGCCGGTGAGCGTCTTGCCACGACGATCGGTGAGCGCGGCCGTGAGGGTGACGGTCTGCCCCGCGGCGACGCCGGGATTGGCAGGCTTGATCGCTATGGCCGCAACCGCCGGCGGCCGCACCGTCAGCCGGGCCTTCCCCTGCACCCCCTCGCACTCGGCGATGACCTCGGCGTCGCCGGGATCCAGCCCGGTCGCGAGACCGGACCCACTGACCGTCGCGATCCTGGGTGGCGTGGCCCGCCAGCTGACGGTGCGTCCCTCCAGCACGGCACCGTGAGGGCCGCGCACGATGACACTGAAGGCCCGCTCCTCCCCTTCCGCTATCGACCCTTCGGCCGGCTCGACGGTCACCGCGGCCACCGGGATGGCCGCGACCGCCACCTCCGCGGTCCCGACGATGCCATCGATGGTCGCAGTGATGACAGTCGACCCCGGCACGAGGGCCGTCACCAGCCCTGAGGGGCTGACGCTGGCCACCGTGGGGTCCTTCGATACCCAGGTCGGCTTGCCACCCACTCCGGTGCCCATATCGCTCCGCGGCGTGGCGGTCAGCTGCATGGTGTCGCCCACGTGGAGGCTGTTCTTCGCGGGCGTGAGCGCCACCGCCGCCACCCGGGGTGTCGGGATGGGCGTGGTGGCGGTGCCGGCGACCGCCCGGGTCTTGCCGGGCGGCACCAGGCTGGTCGGGGTGGGTGTGAGCTGATTCAGCAGCTCCCGGGTGCTGCCCTTCTTGACGATGTCGATGAGCTGGAGCCGCATCGGGTCGCTGTGGGCCAGCGGCTGGGCCCCGAAGGCCGCGGTGGCCTCTTCCATCGACCCGAAGCGCTGCTCCGGTCCCTTGCCCAGCATCCGCATCACGGCGTTGGCCAGGTCGGCGGGACAGTCGGCGCGGAGGTCCGTCACCGGGCGGGGCTGCTCATGAAAGTGGGCGAACATGATCGCCATGGCGGAATCGCCCTCGAAGGGCTGCTTCCCGGTGAGCATCTCATAGGCGACCACGCCCAGCGAGTACTGATCCGACTTGCCGGTGATGTCCTTGGCAGCGCACTGCTCCGGACTCATGTAGCTGGGCGTGCCCACCGCGATCCCGGTCATCGTGAGCGCGCCGCCCTCCGCGACCTTGGCGATGCCGAAGTCGGTCACCACCGACCAGCCCTCCTCGTCGATCATGATGTTGGCCGGCTTCACGTCGCGATGGATGATGCCGTTGCGATGGGCGTACCCGAGGGCACTGCCGACCTGCTGCAGGATGGCCTTGACCATCGGCACCGGCATCGGGCCGAGGCTCTTGATGATGGCCTCGAGCGAGCGTCCGGCGATGAATTTCATGACGAAGAACAGCGACTTGCCGCTGCTCTTCACGGTGTAGATCGGAATGATGTGGGGGTGACTCAGGTTGGCCGCGGTGCGGGCCTCGCGCTTGAACCGCTCGGTCATGCCCTCGCCCATCAGCAGCAGCGCTGGCGACATGACCTTGATCGCCACCTTGCGGTCGAGGGCGATATCATGCGCCAGATAGACCGTGGCCATGCCGCCACGACCCAGTTCCCGAAGCACTTCGTACTCGCCGATGGTGGCGTGCCGCAGGGCCTCGAGGACCAGCTCGCCGGCGTCCTTCTCCGCGGCGGGCATCATCGCGGTCGCCGCGCTCCCCTGCTCGCCCGAAATATCCGAGCCGCACTTCATGCAGAAGCGGGCGCCGGGGGTCACGGGCTCGCCGCAGCGGGCGCACGCAGGTCGGGAGGGGGCAGTCATGATGGATGAAGTATTGGCAATTCAATGTAGCCCAGCCAGCCGCAGCGTGAAACTGGTGTCAAGGAAGTAGACAGGAGGCGAGAGGGCGAGGAGGCGAGCAGGCGAGGAGGCGAGGAGGCGAGCAGGCGAGCAGGCGAGAAGGCGAGAAGGCGAGGAGGCGAGAAGGCGAGGCGGCGGGCGACAGACGACAGGGGGGGTAGGGCCGGAGCTATAGCTCCGGCCCTACCCCCGCCGCTACCGCCCCTACCGCCGCTACCGCCGCTACCGCCGCTACCGCCCCTCCCGCCCCTACCGCCCCTACCGCCGCTACCGCGCCAGCCCCAGCCCCAGCCCCAGCGCCCCGGCTTCCTGCCACAGCAAGCCGCGGAGTTCCAGGCCGCTGATGGCAGCGAGTGTGCCTCCGGCCGAGAGGCCTACGGCAGCGATCAGGTCATCGAGACCCTTGGGTCCCGGACGGAGGTCCTCGAAGACCCTGCGCTCCGCCGGGGAGAGATCCTCAGGAGGGTTGGGAATCGCCAGTCGGCTCCGAGGCACCGTCTCGCCGGCTCGCCCCTCGCCTTCTCGCCTTCTCGCCTCCTCGCCTGAGGCACGATCGACAGACACCGCACCCAGCTCCGGATAGTGCGCCAACAGATCGGCCACTTCCAGCAGCGGCTCCGCCCCGTCCCGGATGAGCCGGTTGGTGCCCCACGAGGTCGCGCTGGTAATGTCCCCCGGGACGGCCATGACGTCCTTCCCCTGGGCCAGGGCGGTTCCCACCGTGATGAGGGTGCCGGAGCCGGCCGCGGCTTCGATGACCACCACCACCCGCGCCAGCGCGCTGATCAGGCGATTGCGCCGCGGGAAGGCCCCGACCCCGGGGCGCTCACCGGGGGGAAATTCGGTAAGCAGCAGCCCCGCTTCCGCTACTCGGCGGTACAGCTGCCGGTTGGCGGCGGGATACACCACCCCCAGCCCGTTGCCCAGGACTCCGATGGTGGCGCCGCCGCTGTCCAGCGCCGCGGCGTGAGCCAGGGCGTCGAGACCCCGCGCCATGCCGCTGACCACGACCACACCGGCTCGGCCGGCGGCGGCGCTGACCTCGCGGCAGATCGCGGCGCCGTAGCTGGAGTGATCCCGAGAGCCCACGATAGCGCACGCCAGCCGGTCCAGCAGCCCGCGGTCGCCCTGGGCGAACAGCAGCGTGGGGGGATCGGGAATGAGGCGAAGCACCGGTGGGAATTCTTCCGGGAGCAGGCAGTGAGCGCCCAGTCCGGCGATGGCCCCGAGGACCCGGGCCCCAATGGAGACCGAGCTGGTCGTGATCGCGGTAGCGGCGGCGGGAGAGATCCCGGGAATGGAGCGTAAAAACGCGGCCGGCGCCGCGAGGGCGCCGGCCGGGGTCTCGCAGGCCTCCAGGAGCGCGGCCATCCGGGCCGGGCCGATCCCGGGGGTGAGCGCCAGGGCCACATAGGCCGCGCGCTCGTCGATCCGGCTCACCCGTATTCCTCCGGAAAGACCCCATCCGGTTCAGGGTCGGGTTCCCTGGTCGCCAGCTCGCGAATCGCCCGCCAGAGATACTCCTTGATCTCGTCCAGGCCACTGCCGGACACCGCCGAGCAGGCGAGGGTTCCCAGGGCGCCGGCAGTATCGAGACTGGGGAGCGGATCGCCGGCGGGGAGCAGGTCCCGCTTGGATAGCAGCACCACGTGGGGCTTCTCGAACAGCGCCGGACTGTAGCGCCGCAGCTCTTCGCGCAGCTGCAGGTAGACCGTCTGCGGATCCGGTTGATCCAGCGGCACCAGCATGGCCAGCAACCGGGTCCGCTCGACGTGCCGCAGGAACTTGAGCCCCAGGCCCTTGCCAGCGTGGGCCCCTTCAATAATCCCGGGGATGTCGGCCACCACGAAGGTGCGGCTGTCCGAGAGCGCCACCACTCCGAGATTCGGCTCCAGGGTGGTGAAGGGGTAGTCGGCAATCTTCGGCCGAGCCGCGGAAATCACCGACAGCAGGGTGCTCTTGCCGGCATTGGGCTCCCCCACCAGCCCGACGTCGGCGATCAACTTGAGCACCAGCCGGACCGCCAGGTTCGCGCCCTCCTCCCCCGGCTCCCATTCCCGCGGGGCCCGGTGGGTCGAGCTGGTAAACCGGGCGTTGCCTCGACCACCCCGACCGCCCTGGGCCACCAGCAGCCGGTCGCCGTGCCTGAGGACCTCCCCCATCAGGGAGGGCCCGCCCTCTACCGCCCAGATCTCGGTACCCGGAGGTACCGGCAGGGTGAGATCGTCGCCGGAGCGCCCGGTCATGTTCTTGCCCTTGCCGTGCAGTCCGCGCTGCGCCTTCCAGGTGCTCTGGTAGCGATAGTCGAGCAGGGTGGCGAGGTTGGCATCCGCCTCCACGAACACCGACCCGCCATGGCCGCCGTCCCCGCCGTCGGGACCGCCCTTGGGCCTGTACTTGAACCGGGCGAACGACGCCGCACCGGAACCACCGGTGCCCGCCGTTGCCCGGATGGTGACTTCATCGATGAACATCTGGTCTCCGCTCGGCGGTACGGCGGTAGCAGCGGTAAAGGCGGTAAGCGCTACCGCCGTACCGCCGTACCGCCCTACCGGGTAGATCGCTACTGGCCATCCCGCACCCGGACCCACAACCGCCACGCCGTGTCGGCCCACCCCGGCTCCAGCAGCGGCCGCACCAGCGCCAGTGCCGCCTCCACCTGTTCCGGCCGCGCCCCGGCATTCCGGGCACCCCGGAGGTGCGAATGGAGCTGACGAGGTGCCTCCAGCACCGCCGTCTGCACCACCACGCACAACTCCCGCCGCAGCAGATCCAGCCCTGGCCGACCCAGGGTGCGGCCGTATCCCTCGGTGATCATCCACGCATCCAGCGCCGGGTGCAGCCGCCGCACGTGCTCTCGCAGCGGGGCGTAATGGTCGCCATAGACCGTGGCGCAGGTCCGTTCTCCCCGTCGAGTCCACTCAACGGCCTGACCGTAATCGGCGTCCGGGTCGGTGGTGGCTGCCGGCAACCCGCTGCCATCCCGCCAGGCCCGCGCCGCGACCAGGGTCCGCGGGTAGCCCGTCATGAGGAGCGATTGTAGCAGCAGCTCCTCGACCCAGACCGCCGGAACCCGGGCCGCCAGCAGCCGGGCCACTCGGTCCCGCAATTCGGCCTCGCCGCCCCGGGCAATCACCGCGGCGAAGCCGATCAGCTCCCGGGTCTGGTCGTCCAGCGGTGCGGTCATCAGTCTAAGGTCTCCCGGTCCCGGAGGTCGCAGGCGGAACGACGCCGCCGACATCCCCAAAACGCAACGCACCGGCGGGCCGCAGCAACCCCGTGACTCCCCCGCGAGTGTCGAGCCGCTCGGGCCGGGCATGACGAGTGACGGCCGGAGGCAGTTCAGCGGGCTCGAATCCCAGTCCGACCCGCTGCGCCAGCTGGCGCAGCGCCTCCAGCAACGCCACCGCCGCCGCTTCCATGCCGCCGTCTTCCACCTTGAGCGCCAGGCCCAGACCGGCCCACGGCAGCGCGACACAGTAGATCCCGTCGGCCCCGACCTTGGCGATGACCAGGCCGCTGGCCGCTTCCCCCAGATCGGTCTCGACCCGATCGGTCCCCGCGATCAAGCCGGGATGATCGCTCATGGCCTGGCGCAGCTGCCGGGCCGCCGGCTCGCTCGCCGTGGCGAACCGGGCGTAGGCCAGCGCCATCGCCCGAAGCGGCAGAGCGAACGACACCACGGTACAGCCATCGACGCCGAGCAGCTGCCGGTCCTCGGAGACCCCGCTCCACCGGGCGACCTCGACCTGAATCCGGCGCTGCAGCGGGTGACCAGCCAGCTGGTATCCCACCAGCGGCCAGCCGCGGAACTTCGCCAGCGCGAGCATGCCGGCGTGCTTGCCGGAACAGTTACTCCACAGCGGAGTGAGGGCGGCGCCGGTGCGGGCGGCCTCCGCGGCGATCTCCGGCGAGATCGGCGGGTGCGGGCCGCAGGCCAGGTCGGCCTCGCGGACTCCGGCCCGCTCCAGCATCTCCCCGGCGAGCGCCCGGTGGCGAGGCTCGCTGGAGTGCGAGGCACACGCCAGGGCCAGGTGCCGGTCGTCGAACCCGAACGAAGCAGCCGCACCCTCGGCCAGCAGCGGCAGCGCCTGGAACGGCTTCGCCGCAGAACGCCAGAAGGTGACCAGATCGGGGTCGCCGGCGCCAGCCACCCGCCGCCCGTCTCCATCCACCACCGCCAGCGAGACCCGATGCAGCGATTCGACCTGGTCGCCGCGGGTCGCCTCGACGCGAAACATGGGGGATGAAGATAG
>CALMOP010000274.1 GCA_937871775.1 uncultured Gemmatimonadota bacterium
GGCCGCACCCGGGAAACGAAGTAGTGATACCCCTCGCTGCCCGCCGAATCGGGAACCACCGCCCGCCGGCCCTCGACCCGGGTCGCGGCCCAGGCCGGTTCCAACAGGCTGCGGGCCGCCCGGACCGCCCGCCGCCGCGCCAGCAACTCCGCCAGCCGCACCCGGTCTTCCCAGCCGAGTTGAGGGGCGTTGCGCAGCAGCTCGTTCTCGGCCGCGACATGGGCCTGACCGAGTCGGGAGAGATAATCCGCCGCGGCCACCTGGTCACTGAGCAGCATCCGGCCCTGGGCGTACCAGGCGAACACCGGGGCGCGGATCGGCGCGGGGTCGTCGAGAGTCGCGCGGAAATAGCGTGCCAGCCGGGCCAGCACGCTGTCGCTGACCGCGACGCCGGCGTCCCGGGCATCGAGCAGAGTCAGGCCGGCAAAGGCGCTCAACCACGGCGTGGTCCAGTCGCTACTGTCCCAGTAGCCGATGCCGCCATCGGGCCGCTGCCGCCGGCTCAGCATCTGCACCGCCGTCTCGATCTCCCGCTTGGGATCGCCCTGGAGCAACACCGCCCCGGGGCGGGCCTGCTGCGCCTGGTACAGCGCGATCAGGGGCTGGGCCGTGCTGGCTACCTGCTCGGAGCAGTAGTAGGGATAGATGCGGAGGTCGGCGCTGGCCCCCTTGATCACCGCGAGCGGCGAACTGCCCAGCGTCAGCTCCAGTCGCGACCGGTCCACATCCACCGGGTCCGGCAACAGGAACTCGACGGTCGCCGTGTCGATGAGCACCCCGGCGATAGTCCAGGCCCGGGGCCGATAGGCGGGCTGCACGGCGAGTCGCTTCTCCACCGCATCCTCCGCGCCGGCGCCGGACACCCGGAAGCGGAAGACCGCGCTGTCGGCCCGCCCCAGCGGCGACCCACCCGGCTGAAGGAAGTCGAACCGCACCTCGCGACCCTTCCCCGCCTCCAGCGTCGTCGTAACTGTCGACTTGCCGGTCAGGTCGGCTCCCCTGGCTTCGGCGCGCACCGTGACCTGGGGCGTGCCCCCGGCGCGCTGATTGACCACCACCCCTGCGGTGAAGCGGTCGCCCGACCGGACGAATCGGGGCAGTGCCGGCCGGGCCAGCAGGGGACGGGTCACCAGCATCGGGGACTGGCCCTTGCCGTAGCGGTCGCCGGCGGTCACCGCGACCGCCATCACCCGGAAGGTGGTGAGATTGTCAGGCAGTTTGGCCCGGGCCTCGCCGACGCCGTCAGGGCCGGTCACCACACTGCCCAGGAAGAACGCGGTGGTCTTGAACCGGGACCGGAGCACCTCCCCCTCGCCCTGGCCACCGCCACCACCGGGGGAGCGTCCGCCCTTCTCTCCTTCCGGGACCTGGGGCGCCACGGTCGTGAGGTTGCTGGCCAGCCGGAGCCCCAGCCCCCGCGGCGCGTAGAGCAGATCGATGGGATCGGGCGTGTGGTACCCGGTCAGAGACAGGACCCCTTCATCGACGGCCCAGAGGGTGACCTCGCTGGCCTGGCCCCGTCCCAACCGGTCGGACACCCGCAGTTGAACCCGGGCTGTGTCACCCGGCCGGTACTCCGACTGGCCCGGCTGCACCGAGACCGTCAGCCGCTTCACCTCGGGCGTCACCCGGAGTTCGGCGTAGCCCACCCGGATCGTGGGACGGCCGGGGTCGTCGAGCGGCCCCGACTTGGCGCTCCGCCCCCGCGCCACCACGATCGACACGAAGACGTTCGGGGCCCACGCCTCGGTCACCGGGAACTTGAGCGTGGTCGAACCGGACGCGACCCTCAGCCGGCGCTGCTCGATGACCCCTTCGCGCTCCACCGTCACCCACGCTTCCGCGTCCACGAACGGGGCCGCGAACAGGACCGTCGCCGTGTCCCCCACCGAGTAGCGCTCCCGATCCGGCACCACGTCCATCTTGAACTGGTTCTCGTCATTCCACGGGACGAAGCCGGGCCCGGTGGCCCAGCGGTAAAAGCTGGTGGACGCGGTCCGACCGCGGGAGTCGCGGGCAACAAAGCTCAGGATGTAGCTGCCACCCGATGGCGGGGTGAACCGGCAGGGAGCCGGTGTGTCCGCCTCGGTGGTGACGTCACAGGTCGCCACGGTATCCGAGACCCACTCGCCGTAGACCTCGCCATACCCGCCGCGGGTGCGGTGGACCCGGTGCCACTCCCGGCGGACGATCGTGCCGTGCACCGCAACCCCGCCGAGCCGGCGTCCTTCAGGAGTCACCCCGATGAGGCCAACGGCTTCTGCCCGACCGGTGGTCCAGAAGTACGAGGCGCCCAGTGGCTTGGCGCCTATATATAAGGAAGCGGGGTGTACCAGGACCGAGGCCTGCGCCGCCACGGTCTGCCGGTTCACATCGGTCACCGAGACTTCGACCACGGTGCGGGCCGGCCGGCCGCGAGCCGTGCCTGACACCGGAACCGTCAGCGTTGCCCGTCCGGCGGCGTCGAGAGTGTCGCTGCCCTGGCCGATGGTCTCGACTGCGCGGTTGTCCTGATAGTCCTCCCACCACCAGCCCCGATCCCCCAGATAGAATCCCTCGGTGTTCGGGATCTCCAGCTCCCAGAAATCGAGGGAACTCTGGCGGGCACTCCAGGTCAGGGCCGCCCGGGCCATCGGGGCGCCGAAGAGATACCGGGCCTCGACCCGGGTCACCACGGTGTCGCCGGGGAAGCGGGCCCCGGAGTCGCGGACCGCATCTACCAGGCACTCGGGTGGCCGGTACTCGGCGATCCGATAGCCGGTCGAGGCGAGCCGCAGCCAGCGACCGCCGCGCCGCTGTTCGATGCGTACCTGGTAGCTGCCGAGCGGCAGGTCGGCCGGGAGTTCGAGACTCTGATCGCTGGTCCCGAACGCGGAGGGCGCGACTCTGGCCTCACGGAGCACGCCGCCCTCGCGGTCCTCGAAGACCCAGTGGATGGTGTCGGACGCCTCGGGCGGCCGCAGCTGACCCAGCGGTCCGCTCCGCACAATGGCCTTGGCATACAGCGGCTCGCCCGGGCGATAGATGCCCCGCTCGGTGAACACCGCCCCGGCCACCGGATATCGCTCATCGCCGTACCCGGCCCGCACATTGAACTGCCAGGGGCTGAGATCGGGATCGTAGGCGCTGATAGCCGTCAGGGCCCGATCGTTGCCGAGTGCCGCCACCACGTAACCCTGGAAGGAGCCGTACTCCTCGGTGCCCGAGTCCGGCCGGGTGCGGTCCAGCCGGGCCAGTCCATCGGCACCGCTGCGCCCCGTGGCCTGGGCCACCCCATGCTCGTCGAACAGGGTCACGGTGGCGCCGGCCCGCGGCCGGCCGTCACTGACCCCGGTCACCCAGGCAGCGCCTCCCGCGACTCCGATCCGGGCGTGCACCGCAAGATCGGTCACCTGCACCACGGCGAAGGGCTGATTCTCCTGCCACTTGCCGGGCAACTGCGGGCTGGTCACTCGCACCAGCTGCAACAGCGGCATGCCGGCCCGGGCCTGATTGTAGACCGGCAGCTTGAGGCCGAAGATGCGGGTCCGGTCCCGGGTAGCAACGACCGGAATCCGGGTGATCACCGCGTCTCGGAGCGCGGCCCCCAACGCCTCATTGTCGCGGTCCCAGCGGCTGTAGCGGAGCATGGCCGGAATGAGGGAATCAGGCACCGGGGCGATGGTGACCAGGAGTGTGTCCACATTCACGTGCCGCACCGCCAGGGTACGGAACGCATCGCGCTCCACGGTGAGCCTGCCGTATTCATGATCTACCGCGGGCGCGTAGCCGGTGGTGCGCAGCCCCGCGGCGGGGTTGCCGCCCAGGCGCTGGCCAAACACGTCGCGGAGCGCAGTATCGGCCAGCGCGGCGTAGGCGGTGTTCGGGGTGAGTTCGGCCTCCAGATACCAGCGATCCGATTCGCTCGCGGTATCGGACACGGTGAACTCGGCTGCCGGCAACAGCCGGACGTGCCGCGCCACCGCCGAGCCCCGAACCGGATTGGAAAACGTCAGCCGGATCCCGCCGGTGGGACAGGCAGGGCCACTGGCGCACTCCGCTCCGTTCAGGCGAAACGGACCGTAGGTGCGGAAGGACCAGCGGGCGAACGGTCGAGTTCCCTCCGGATCGATGACCGTCGGGAGCACCAGATCGCCGGCACAATTCAGGGGCATGGGTCGTTCGGGCGTGAGGGTCAACACCCGGCGGAGCGAATCGAGCCCCCGGTCCCGCTCCCATCCTCCGGCTTCCCGGACCTGCCACGAATCCTCGCCGCCGATCGGGCGGGATCCGGTCACCGCCAGCCGGATGATGCCGGCGGCGGCGCAGCTGGCTGGGAAGTCGAGATAGGCCAACCCCCGGAAGATCGTGGAATCGACCGGGGCGCTGAACACCACGTCGAAGCTGGCCTCGGCGCGGAGCCAGGCGGGGTGTTGCGACTCGCTGACCGGCTGGCCGGTGAGCAGGGCCGGGCCCAGAACGGTGAAGCTGTAGCTCAGCGGCTCCTTGAGCCGGCTCCCATCCATCGCCGTGAAGCCGGTCCCCACCCGGACCGTGTAGCTCCGACCCGGCACCAGCGGAGCGGATGGACGGAACCGGAGGGTCACCGGGTCACGCCATTCCACCTTTCCGGGGGCGGCGGGCTCGAGGCTGAAGATTGCCGCCGGGTCAACCGACCGGTCCAGCGAGCCGGCCACCGGCCGGTCGAAGATCACCTGGATCGGCGCCGACAGGGACGCCTCGCCGGTCGGGGAGAACGAAAGCACCTGGAGGTCGGAGGCGGACTGGGCCAGCAACGACACCGCCAGGACGGCGGCGACTGCACGGGGGGGAAGCATGGAGACCGGACTCGCGAGGGGTGGAGAGGAAGATGGGTGGCAGCGATGAATCAGGCAATTCCGCGACGGGTGTCTGGTGAAGGACGAAGCAGTTCGCTACCGCCGCACACTCGATGTGCAGCGGCCCTGATGATCAGGCGGGAGTCGCCGTTAGGCGGGGAACCTACCGGCGGGTCCGTCGTACCGGCCAGGCGATCCGGGAACGCCGCAAGACTTCGGTCAGGATGCTAGACCGGGTCACGGACCGGCGTGGCGGCCACGGCCCGGGGGGTCGCGAACTCTCGCCCGCTGATGATCAGCACCACCGAGGCCACGATGACCCCTGACGCCAACAAGGTCGTGCCGCTCAGCGATTCGCCCGCGAAGGCCCAGCCCAGGAAGACCGCGACCATCGGGTTGACGTAGCCCGCGGTGGCCACCTTGTTGGGGGTACTCACCTGCAGCAGCCACGCAAACGCGGTGAAGGTCACCAGCGACCCGAAGAAGGCGAGGTAGAAGAACGCGGCCAGCGCCTTGGGGGTCACGGCGCTCAGTCTGAATGCCGGCCACTCGGCGGACACCAGGCTGGCCAGCAGTAACAGGGCCCCGCCGGCCAGCATCTCCATGCCGGAGACCAGGGGTGCGCTCGCCGGCAGGTCGGCGATCCGGCTCAACACCATGGCCAGGGCCCACGCGAAGGTCGAGCCGACCAGCAGCAGCACCCCGAGCGGGGCCGCGTGGCCGCCACCCCCGCGGGGAAGCACCAGCAGCCCGACCCCAAGGAACCCCAGGACGATTCCGGTCAGGACCATCCCGGACGGGCGGGCACCGCCGGGCCGGAGCCACTCCAGCAGGGCGGTCCATACCGATACCAGCGCCACGATCATGGCAGTCAACCCCGAAGCCAGGTGCTGTTCCACCCAGACCACGGAGCCATTGCCAATAAGGATGAACAGCCCGCCCAGCAGGATGGCCCACCTCCACTGTGCCGGCCGGGGGGCCGGCGCGCCACGCCAGCGGGCCCAGAGGTAGAGTACCCCGCCGGCGAGCAGGAATCGGGCGCTGGCCATGATGAAGGGCGGAATCGACTGGATCGCGAACACGATACCGAGGTAGGTCGAGCCCCAGATGAGATAGACCGCCAGGAAGGCCAGGCTCCGCTGGACCCGCTCCCGGACCGCCAGCTCAGGAGCCATCGGCGGCTCCAGCGGCGCCGAGTGGCAGGCCGGTGGCCTCCTTGACCGTGGTCAGGACGATGGTACTCCGGGTGCTGCGGACCCCGCGCAGCCGTCCGAAACGCTCCCGGATCAGGCGGCTGAGGCTGGCGGTATCGGGAACCCGTACCTTGGCCAGGTAGCAATCGTCCCCGGCAACGTGATGCACCTCCAGCACCTCCGGAATCCGGGCCAGGGCCTGCCCGATGGTGCTGGTACCGGCCCGCTCCTGGGTCTGGATCTGGATAAAGGCGGTGAGCCTCAGCCCGACCGCGGCGGGATCGATCAGGGTGGTGTAGCCCCGGATGACGCCGCGGCGTTCCAGCTTGCGGATGCGATCCAGAATGGCGGAGGGCGCCATGCCCAGCCGCCGGGCGATGTCGGCGTTGCTGGTGCGGGCGTTGGCCTGCAACAGGTCGAGTATGGTGCGGTCGGTGGGATCGAGCATGGCGATTGACCTCCCGCAGCCAGCTAATTGTCGCCAAGACTCAATATCTACCGAATAATCGTCGGCCCGTTAACTCTATCGGCGCTGGTTGGCCCGGTCAAGCCGAACGGCGCCAGGCCCTGCGGGAAGCCCCGGCCAGCGGTGCCGACCCGATCAGCAGCGATGTGGGCGGTTGTGGTTCGCAGTACATTGGGCAATGGCACAGGCCGTGTCCTACCGCCGGACCCTCGGGCTGTTTTCCGGTACCATGGCCGTGATCGGCGGCATCATCGGTTCGGGTCTTCAACAATCCCTCCATCGTGGTACAGCGGGTGCACACTGCCGAACGCACGCTGGCCGTGTGGGTGGCCGGTGGCGCGGTGGTGCTGATCGGCGGTGATCGCCACCCGGGGCCATCGCCGCGAGCCTCCGGGCGCCTTCCGGGTCCCGGCCTGGCCCGTCACCCCGCTGTTGTTCATCGCCGCCGCCATCTACGTGGTCATCGGTACGGTTCGTCCCAACCCGGCCAATGCGCTGCTGGGAGTCACGATTCTGGCTCTTGGCATTCCGGCCCATCGTGCCCGGCTATCCGTTGTGCTGTTCACCCCCCCCCACGCGGATTCATAAACTAAGTGCAACACCTGCAGGAAAGCGTACGGTGACCTGCCAGTCGGGTAACCTTCTGATCTCCTCCAAGAGAACGAAGGCCCCCATGTACTCACAGATCACCGTGGACGAAAGATATACCCTCGGTCTATTGCGGCGGCTGGGACTCCGCCCTGCGGACATCGCGCGGGCGCTGGGCCGGCATCGCAGCACCATCGGCCGGGAGCTCGCCCGCAACACCCGCCCCGATGGCGGCGGCAATAAACAGAAAGTAGAGAAGCCCGCCTCCAGCACCCAGGGCGGTAACGTAGCGGAGCGAGAGCGTCTCGAGTCTCCGCCCGCGTGCGGCGATTGCCAGAACGCCAGAAAACCCGACGCCGACGAGGAAGGCGACCACTGATAGCTTGGCCACCATCCTCAGGTCGTCCCACGAAAGCTCCCCCAGGAGCAGCCCAACCAGCCCAAGAATCGAACCCACCACGCCGACACCCGCGGCGAAGGTCAGTCCCGTGCCGATCATCCCACGGATGACCCTCAGCCAACGCGGCATAATGACCTCCATGTGGGTGCCGTTTTGCGCCGCACAGTACGCCAGCTGACGGAACCGTGTCAACGGTCCGCGGTCCTCCCTTCTAACCCAAACTCCAGATCGAGGTCAGCGCGGCGGTCCCATTGCGCGCCATCTAACGCCCAGCATCAGCTGCGGCGCGCAGCACCGTCAGCTGCATGCTGTTGTTAGGCGCCCCTCTGGTACAGTCTAAATACATAGGTAACAGAACAGTCCACGGACATGGGTGACACC
>CALMOP010000275.1 GCA_937871775.1 uncultured Gemmatimonadota bacterium
CGCTCCGCTCGGGAAAGCCGCGCCCTCGCAATGACTGGCTTGCGGCAACCGTTTCCCCGTTCCCCGTTCCCCGTTCCCTCGCCCCCTCGCCTTCTCGCCTCCTCGCCCCCCTACCGCCCCGCCCGGAGTTGCCCGAGGGCTGCAAGCGCGTCCGGGTCCGCGGCCTCCCAGTTCCGACCCAGCTGCTCCAGAGCCCGGTCCGCCGCGGCCATGTCGCCGCCGGCGCGGGCCGCGCGGACCAGTCCCAGCAGCGCGAGCGATCGGCCGGGCGCCAGTTCCAGCGCCCGGGTGAACTCGGCCACCGCCTCGACCGGGCGCTTCAGGTCGAGCAGGATTTCGCCCAGCAGCTCGTGAGTCGGTTTCACGATGTCGGGCGGGCCGAACTCCGCGGGAAAGGCGTCTTCCTCCTTTGTCACCGCGCGAAGCCGCGCCACCGCCTCGTCGCCATGTTGCGCTTGCCGCAGCAGCTCCGCCTCCAGCTCGATGGCCAGTACCCCCGGTACCCGGCGGTTGCCGACGTAGCTGGTGTCGCCCTCCAGGGTCCGTGCCAGCCCCTTGAGGGTGACGAGACTGGCCTGGGCCGCGGCGAGATTCCCGCGGCGCCGAGCCGCAAGCCCCAGGGCGAAGGCGTCCATGGCGCGCGGTATCACTCCCGCCTGGGGCGCCGCGACTGCGAGCCGGACGATGCTGTCGTCCCATTGCTCACTATTGATGAGGTAGTGGGCCCGCATCGTCAGCAGCGCTCCCTGGATCCAGGCGGTGGAGGCGCCGGCCAGACTGGCCCGCTCCAGCAGCCAGTGGCGCCGGGCGTCGCGGTGGCGGCCCAGCTGCAGCAGTCCGTAGTCCATCCAGCTGGTGTAGTGCCCGGCCTTCCAGTTCGCGGAATCGCTCCCCGAGGCGATCACGTTCTGGCGCACAGTCTCGGGCCACATCCCCAGGGCCAGGAAGATGTGGGTGGTCATGTGCTGGGCGTGATCGGCGCCGGCCGCGATGGTGGAGTACTCCCGGGCGGCGTGCAGTCCCAGCGGGGCGTGGACCGGGTCGTCGAAGGCGTGGATGATGTAGTGCAACGCGCCGGGGTGCTTCGGGGTCCGGCGATGGATGTCCTCGGCGATCGCCCCGGCCCGCATGTAGGTCGCGACGTTGCGGATGCCCTGGCTCAGTCCCATCAGCCACAGTGCATAGAAGGCCCTGGCGTCGTCATCCTGGGGCGCGCGCTGCAGCAGCCGCTCCAGCGCGGCGGCGCACAGGGTGTCCCGCCGCGCCTTGGGGGCGTCGGTGGAGTAGAGTGCTTCCGCGACATCGAGGTAGCCCCGCTCCCGCTCGGTCCCCGCCCTGGCCTGGCGCGCCTCGGCCGTGGCGCCGAGTCGGGCCAGCACCGCGCGGGCCGCGGCGAGGTCCTGCTGGTTCCAGAGCGGGTGAGTGTAGGTCATCGCCTCGCCCCAGTACGCCATCGCGAAGCCGGGGTCGGCGGCCTGCGCCTCCCGGAAGGCAAGGGCGGCGTCCTCGTACTCGAAGCTGTGCAGCAGCAGCACCCCCTTCAGAAAGGCCGGCTGGGCGATGGGGGATCCGCTGTTGGGGAAGTCGATGGTGCCGAGCGACTGCTGGCCCGGCAGCGGCGCGATCAGGGTAGCGAGCAAACCCAGGGTGAAACGCATGATGCAATTCCTGGTCGAGAGAGGCAGACGGTCCTCAAGGGCTCGATCTGATCTTTGAGGCGCTATGGAAGGGCGGGGCAGGCGATCACGGGTCACTGGTTCCTGCGAAGATCGGCCAGGCGCTGGGGCATGGACTCCCGGCCGGGCACCTCGGCGAATGCCCGGCACCACTGTTCCAGATAGTGCCAGTCCAACTCGCCCCCCTTGCGGCGTACCACGCCGAGCGCGTCCTCCAGGTCCCGTGGTCGCGCCGCAAACAGTTTGTGGATCAGCAGGTCCTCGGCGCTCGCGAAGGGGACCGCGGTTCCATCCAGGGTCACCGGCACGGCCCGGCGGATGGCCTGCTGCTCGTACGGGGTGGTGGAGAAGATCAGATCGACCCGGATACCGGTTTCCGGATGGCGAGCAGGCAGCACGAAGGTTTCGGCCACGAATCGGGCGACGTCGGCCGGCAGCGGGATCAGGCCCAGGCGGGCGCAGGCTTCCAGGATCCGCGGTAACGCCGCTGGATCGACGCCGAGCGTCAAATCGATGTCTTCCGTGAGGCGGGGGCGCCCGTGGAGCAGGACGGCCTGACCCCCGATCACCAGAAAGGGGATTGCACTCGCCTGCAGCTCGCGGGTGATCGCCCCGAGCAGCCCTGCGAAGTCAGGAGTGTGGGGGGAGCCCATTGACGGCGCGGGCCACGGCGAAATCCGCCTCCAGCTCACGTTCCCAGTCAGCGTCGGTGGCGGCGTCGAGCAGCCTGGCTTCGATCCACAGACCGGTGTAGAGCGCCAGGGCGTCGTGATAGCTCAGCCCGCGATACGCCTCACGGGCGTAGCGGATCTCGAATTCGCGGAGCAGGGGAGAGGGCTCAATCACGTCAGGAATATAGCCGAGTGCGGTCCCGCGGACCGGTCATTGGCAAGGCGTTTCGCTCAGCGCTTCATCTCCGTCAGGATATCGGTGATCACCTCGATTCCTAGCGGTGGTCGGCCCGCAGCGTGATGCCCCACCCCTCGGGATCGTCCGGAGGATCGGAGTTCCAGTCACCATAGGCGTGGGAACCGTCGCTCTGGAAGAACACCTGGTAGCGTCCCGCGGGAAGGGTGATGGTGCCGTTGAACCCCCGGTTCTTGCGGGCGCCGCCGGCGGCGGTGGTGATTCCGTATGTCATCTCCCAGACCCGCTTGCCGGTCTCCCGGTTCTCGATCCAGCCGTAGTCGACCATGTCGCCGTTCATCCCCTCGCCCACGGCGTAGATCCGCACCGGCGCCGCCTGCCCCAGGGTAAAGCTGCGGTGGGAGTGCCGGTCGCTCCTTACCCTGACGATTGCCGCGATGACGCCCGCGGTCGAGGGCGCGTAGGGGCGTACCACCGCGGAGTCGAGCCGTCCACTCGCCGGAAACAGGCTCACCCCCCAGTACTCGGGCTCGGCGGGCGCCGCGTCGTTCCAGTCCCCGTAGGAGTGGTTTTCGTCACTGCGGTAGTAGACCAGGTAGCTGCCGGCGGGAAGGCTCAGGGTGCCGTCGAACAGCCGGTTCTTTTCGGCGCCGCCGGCCGGCCCGGTGTTGGTGTAGCTCATGGTCCACACCCGGCGGCGGCTGTCGGCGTCCACGATCCAGGCGTAGTCGTCCAGCTCACCGCCCGGGCTGATCCCTTCGCCCAGCGCGTAGATCCGGACCTCCAGCGGGCGCCGCAGGGTGAATCCCTGGGAGCGGAGCTGGTCGTCGCCGATCCGGATCAGCGAGACGATCGTCTGGCCGACGGGCACCGGCTGCCACTCGAACAGGTGCACCCCCGCCCGGGCGACGCGATCCGCAATCCGGAGGCTCAGCCCCCAGGCGTCGGGGTCGTACGGCGGCATGCTGTTCCACTTGCCCGGCCCGTGGGAGTCGTCGCTCACGAAGTAGGCGACGTAGCGGCCGGCGTCGAGATGGATCTGTTCCCGGGCCTGGCGGTTGCTGGGGCCTCCTCCGGCCTCCGAGGTCTGCGGATACTCCATCCGCCAGACCAGCTTGCGGGTGTCGGCGTTGATGATCCAACCGTAGTTGAGAGCCTCGCCCGGCTTGAGTTCACCGATGGCATACACCTCGACTTCCGCGGGCTGATCCAGCCTGAACCCGATCCGTTCCTGGGCTCCCGGGGTGCTGGGCCGGAGCGTGACGACCGCGGGCCTGGCGAACTCCCGGGCGGCCGCCTCCAGATCGGCGGCGGTGGCTGCCCGTCCGGCGCCCATGATCTGGAGCCCGAACTCCCGGTAGCTGTTGTCGTCGACGTAGCGGCCGCCGTACCGGACTCCGTCGTTGGTTGCCTTCCGGCTCCAGGAGAAGAAGCTCTTCCTGGTGCGGTTGACTGTCGTAGCCACGTAGGATCCGTAATAGGCCAGATACTCGCCTGCCGGCAGCCGGAGACTGCCCCGGAAGCGGTGGACGCCGTTGCCGGAGCGGACCGTCTCCGCGGTCCGGAGATCCCAGACCACGGCCCGGGTCCGGGCGTCAAGGATCCACGCCGCCGCGGGCCAGCGGTCGCGCTCCTCCTCCCGGACCCTGCGATCCTGCCGATCCGGCTCGGCGCCCACGGCTTCGATGGAGAGGGACTCGGGACCGGTCAGCACAAAGCCGCCGGAGCGGAGCTCCTGCGGGGTGAGGTCGCGGAAGTCGACCAGTGGCTCGGCCTGGGCCCGTACCGACGCCGTGGTCGCGGCCACAAGTCCGGCCACCAGCACCACCACCCGCTTGAGTGCGGTGGCTGTGAACATGGGGTATCTCCTTGCGGGACCTCAGGCTGCCTCAGGGTAAGCCACCAGGGGGGCGGAGCATGGCTGCCCAGGTTTCAGATTGCAATACGGCGGGGCGAGGGGGGGAGTTGCAGGGGGGTGGGGGGATTCTGGGATTCTGGGATTCTGGAATTCGGGGATTGGGCGACTTGACGTGTGCAGTCGTTTTTTCTCCCACGATCCACACCATTCTCCCGCTCATCCAATTCCTCAATCTCAGAATCCCAGAATCCCAGAATCCCCGAATCCCGGAATTCCAGAATTCCGCATTTCCTCTACTCCAGCTTCTTCAGCGCCTCCGCAACGAACCGCGCCTTCGGAAATTTCTGGGCCATATCGGTGAGCAGGGCCTTGGCCGAGTCGGGGAGTCCCGCGGCGACGTAGGCGTCGCTCAGGATCAGGCCTTTGCGGATCACGAAGCCCCGCTGGTCCGGCGGCGCCGGGATCAGGGCCAGTGCCGCCATGGCTCCGCGGGGGTCGTGCTTGTCCTTGAGCAGCGACTCGGCGCCCAGCAGCTTCACGGTCGGATCATCGGGCATTTGCCGCGCCAGTTCGTCGGTGAGGCGGGCGGCTTCCTCGGCCCGGCCCGAGTCGCGGGCGGCGCGGGCCTCATGGTACAGGCCGGCCACCAGCAGGTGGCGCACGTCGGCGGGATCGCCGGAGCGGGTTCCGACGCCGCCGGCGTAGCCGTACACCAGGTGGCCGCCGTGTTCACCGGCCTCATAGATCGCGGCCAGCGCGCCCACCCCTACCAGGCCGGAGCCGATCACCAGCCAGCGGGCGACCTGGGGTCGCCTGTGGAACGCCAACCCGCCGACTTCCAGCAGGGCCACGCCCAGCAGCAGGTTGCGGGCAAGCTCGCCGGCCTCCTGGTGTTCCTCCACCGCCTCCCGGGCGCCCGGGACCCGCTCCGCGAGAGCGTGTACCTGGTCACCGGATTCGGCCGCGGCGACGCTGGCGCCCGCCGCGATGAGCAGCAATACGGTGGCGGAGGGGCCGGTCCAGGCGAGGCGGCCGGTGAGGGACACCAGCCGGAATACCACGCCGAAGATGCCGAGGGCAATGACGAAGTGCACGATCTGGGGATGGAAACTGCCGATCTCGGGCATGCGGAGGATCCGGGCGACGGTAAGTGAAGTAGTCGGGCGACGGTGTGGAGACCGGAAAGTAGTGCTGCGGGGAACGGCGGGGAACGGCGGGGAACGGCGGGGAACGGCGGGGGGGATGCCGTAGGGGCGGAACAATGTAGGGGCGGAGCAATGCTCCGCCCCTACATTGCTCCCCCCGCGGCGATGGCCCGCTCCAACTGGGGATCGTGGCCCCGACTCAGCGCCGAAGGGTCCTCAGTACTCGGTCCTCGGTACTCGGTACCAATCAGTACCTCCAACTCAACGTATCGACCTCAGCCGGATGCCGCTTGCGGATCTGATCCATGACCCGCGGAATGAACATCTGGGCGTAGCGCAGTCGGGAGTAGGCGTTGGCACGGGTGTGGTCGCCGTTCCAGCAGTGCTCGGCGCGGGGCTGGTAATCGACTTCGATCTCGGGGATGGGGTCGTGGAGTTCCCGTATCCGCTGCTCCACCAGGTAGACGGCGTCGTTCAGGAAGTAGTTGTCCGCTTCCCCGACGTAGATGTGCAGTTTGCCGTTGATCCGGGGGCCGAGGCTGGCCCAGTCACGGGTCAGGATGTTGCCGAGATCGAAGTGGTCACGCCAGTAGCCGGCCACCGCGGGGTCGATGGCGCCGGTCCGCTTGTCCCAGATGGGCGCGGGGTAGCCGTCGGTGCCGAGCGGAGAATACACGGACTGCCACACGTCCCATTGGCCGCCGGAGCGGCCGCGAGTGCCCAGCACCAGCTCCAGCTGATTCATCTGCTGGATGGTGGTCTGGATCCGGCCGAGGTAATCGCGGTGACCCGGGCGGGGCACCAGCTTCCAGGGCCCGCCGCTCCAGTAAGCGTTGCTGTCGGCGTAGAGGTCCACCACGGTGTACTTGCGGAAATCAATGGGATCGGGGCAGGCGACCCAGGCGCCATTGAATTCATCGGGATAGAACATCTGCACCGCCATCGCTTCCCAGCCACCGGTGGAGCCGCCGTAGGTGAAGCGGGCGTATCCCTGGCCGATGCCGCGGTATTTCTGCTCCAGGTAGGGCACCAGCTCCTGCATGATGGCGTCGCCGTAGGGACCGTTGGCGGCGGAGTTCACGGCGTAGGAATCGTCGTAGTACGGCGTCGGGTGCTGGATCTGGATCAGCAGTACCCGGGGAAAGTCGGGGCCGGTCCACTCCTGGTAGAACTGCCAGGCAGACTGCTGCTGAATCCGGTTGTAGCCGTGCAGGTCGAAGCGGGCGCTGTAGTCCGGCGCCAGGGTGGTGTCGGGCGGGGTCTCGCGCCAGGGAGAGAAGTCGGACGGGAAGTGGCCGTGGTCGATCACCAGCGGATAGCGGGCCTCGGGATGCTGGTCAAAGCCCTGGGGCAGGACCACGTGTGCGCCCAGAAACATGGGGCGGCCCCAGAAGGCGCTGAGCAGCTTCGACTGGATCCGCTCGTGGCGCACGTAGCGGGTGTCGGCCGGGAGCGCGATCGGTGGTATCTCCTGGTCCAGCTCCACGGTGACCTGGACCGGGCGACCGGGGTTGTAGTCGATCCAGCGCGGCACGCTGTAGAGATTCCCGGGCTTGTGGTTCCACTGCTGCCCCTCGCCCCGATCGGGCGGAAGCAGGACGGTCTGGCCGCTGGCGAGGTGGAAGGATTCGTAGCGGTTGAGCAGCGCCTGTACCCGGTAGCGGCCGGCCGGGACGGCCCTGAGACTGGGGAGCGGATAGCCCACCGCGTCGCCGGCGAGGCGGCGCAGGGTGCCGGGCTTCCACCGTTCCACGTCGACCCCGAAGATGAGCTGGGTGTTCTCCTGGTCTCCGATCTGCAGCCGCGGCTCGGCGCTGGAGTCGGTGGAGAGCATGAGCAGCAGCCGACCGGTCAGCGGTTCGGTGCTTCTCCCGGGCGGCAGCCGGACCGCGAAGCGTGGTCCCGGAGCGGGGGAGGGCTGCTGGGCGCCGAGGGGAGCGGCGAGGAGACAGGCGAGAACCGCGGTGCGGCGCATGGAGGGCTCGGACGAGAGAGTCGGGCCCCAAGTTGCAGTCTGGCGGGGCGGAACGCGAGGGTGGGGGGGCTTGGGTTCCGCGTACTGGGTGGAGCCGTCGTCCTGTCGCCGGCAGCGGCGGGAGCCGCCGCGCGGCAGCTATCCCTGGGGGAATACTTCCTCGCCGTCGCTTCAGCGACCGCAGCCGAGCCGCGGCTCTCAGCCGCGAGCGACCGCCGGGCAATCGTCCGACGCCACGGGCCTGGTTGCCCAGCCCCGTCGCGGCTACCGTCCGGAAGGGATCAGTGGCGCAGCGTGACTTGGCCCCGACGG
>CALMOP010000276.1 GCA_937871775.1 uncultured Gemmatimonadota bacterium
CTTCCGCATGTACGAGAAGCTCGCGGGCATGACCGGCACCGCCGAGACCGAGGAGCAGGAGTTCTTCCAGATCTACGGGCTGGAGGTGGCCGTCATTCCCACCAACCGGCCGGTGGTGCGGGTCGACGAGGAAGACCGGATCTACAAGACCCGGCGCGAGAAGTACAACGCCATCCTGGACGAGATCGAGCAGGTCCATACTGAGGGGCTGCCGGTGCTGATCGGCACCGTGACCGTGGAGGTGTCCGAGACCCTCTCGCGGCAGCTCAAGCGGCGCGGCCTCAAGCACGAGGTGCTGAACGCGAAATACCACCAGCGGGAAGCGGAGATCGTGGCGGGGGCGGGGCAGCGGGGCTCGATCACCATCGCCACCAACATGGCCGGCCGCGGGACCGACATCAAACTCGGACCCGATGTCTCCAAGGCCGCGATCACCCATGGGCTCCAGATCATCGGGACCGAGCGGCACGAATCGCGGCGGATCGACCGTCAGCTGCGGGGCCGCTCGGGCCGCCAGGGCGATCCCGGCCGGTCGCTGTTCTTTCTGTCGCTCGAAGACGACCTGATGCGGCTGTTCGGCACCGACCGGATTGCGGGGTGGATGGACAAGGGCGGGGCCGAAGAGGGCGAGGTCATTTCCCACCGCTGGGTCACCGGCGCCATCAGCCAGGCCCAGAAGCGGGTCGAGCTGCAGAACTTCCAGTCCCGCAAGCGGCTGCTGGAATACGACGACGTCATGAACCAGCAACGCGACGTGGTGTACTCGCTGCGGCTGTTCGCGCTGGAGCGGGGCGAACAGCTCAAGGCGGAGGCCACCCGGATGGTGGATCAGGCGGTCGAGCGCTTGGTCACCATGGCCCTCCTGGAGGCGGACCGACCGGAGCAGTTCGACCGGGACGGGCTGGTGTCGGCCCTGCTGCAGCAGTTCCTCATTTCCGCGGACGCCGTGACCGACACCGCCCGGGCGCCCACCCGTGAAGCCATCCTGGCCGCGGCGCGGGAGGCAGGTCACCAGACCCTGCGGCGGAAGCTCGATTACCTGCAGGACTTCGCCCGCCAGGTCGGGGCGGTCGATGTCGAAGCCCAGGTGCTCTCCACGGTGATGCTCACGGTCCTGGACGAGAAGTGGAAGGACCATCTCTACGATCTGGACCAGCTCCGGCACGCCATCCAGTACCGGGCCTACGGCCAGCGCGATCCGCTGGTCGAGTACAAGAAGGAGGCCTTCGAGATGTTCGAAGACCTCATGCGGGATGTGCACGCCACCTTCACCGAGCGCTTCCTGAAGATCCAGGTATCCGCCGAGCCACAGCAGCCGCTGGGACGGAGGCCGGGACCTCCCCGGGCCCAGACCCCCACTCCCGCGCCGGCCAGCGGCGCCGATGACCTGTTCGCGCCCGAGGCTCGGATGGCGCCTCCCCCGGAGATCGGACCGCGGCTGCCACCGCCGCCGGTGCTGACCACCAATCGGGGGCCGCTGGCACCGAGCGGCGGGAGTACCCCCGCGGTTGGCCGCAACGACCCGTGCCCCTGCGGGTCGGGCCGGAAGTACAAGAAGTGCCACGGGGCAGGGGGATAGGAGAGCTCTGCGCCAGGCAGGGCCATTGACTTCAGTCATTGCGAGGGCGCGCAGCGCCCGAAGCAATCCGGTCGGGATCGCGGCGCGCTCAACGGGTCCGGTGTGTGCTCGACGGGATTGCTTCACGCCCTGCCGGGCGCTCGCAATGACTGCCTTGCCCACGCCCGCCCCGCGAGTCCAGGCCCCACCGTATGGAGCCCTTCGGATCCCAGGGTCCGAAGGGCGCCTTCGTGGCTGGCGGCCCGCGTTTTCCGGATGCTTTGGTATCCGCCGCCCACGCTACCATGGCAGGATGCTCAGTCCCGCCCATGTGGAAGAATCCGACCTGCCCCGGGAACGCCTCTGGCGGCTGGGCCCGGCCGCTCTCACCGGCGCCGAGCTGGTGGCGATCCTGCTGGGGACCGGCAGCACCGGGCAGAGCGCGCTGCAGGTTGCCACCGCCCTGCTGGAACGGAGCGGGGGATCGCTGCGGCAGCTGGCGGCTCGGCCACCGGCCGAATTGACCCGCACCACCGGCGTCGGGCCCGGCAAGGCCGCGCGACTGCTGGCCGCGTTCGAACTCGCCAGCCGCCTGCTGGGCGAGGAACGCCCGGTGCTGCCCCGGGTCGCCGAGCCGGGGGACGTGGTGCGGCTGCTGGGCCCCCGGCTCCGCGACCTTGCTGTGGAGGAGTTTCACCTGGTCGCCCTCGACAGCCAGAGCCGGATGCTGCGGGACCTGCTGATCACCCGCGGGCTGTTGAACAGCTCGCTGGTGCATCCGCGAGAGGTGTTCCGCGCCGCCATCGCCGAGGCCGCCGCCGGCATCATCCTGGTCCACAACCATCCCAGCGGGGACCCCACGCCGTCGGCGGAGGATCGGGCGGTCACCCGGCAGCTGGTCGAAGCCGGTCGGCTGCTGGACCTGCCGGTCTACGACCACCTCATCGTGGCCGGGGACCGGTTTCTGAGTTTTGTGGCGGCGGGGTTGCTGTGAGGTCGTGGGCCGGAAGGCTCCGGGTCAGGCGTGCAGGGCGCGGAAGCAGCTATCGACCTTCCTGGCTGTCCTCGACCTGTGTTCATCGTTACCGCGGGGCTGCTGGATCACGACCTCGGACCCCGATTACGCTTGGCATGATAACCATCGATATTGACATATGAGCGATAGCCTGCTATCGTCTAGTCGTCGTGTACGAGGAGACTCCTGTGTCATCCGCCCCAGCCAACCGCCGAAGCCGCCTCGAGGATGGCGTCCTCAAGGCGACCCACCGGTTGCTGCGAAACGCACTTGCCCACTCCTCGACCGAGACCTTGCTTGCGGCTCGGAGGGACGACTTCAGCCTGGCGACCTTGGCACGCCTGCTCAACGTGCTGGCGGCCGAGATGGCCACGACGCATCCCCTCGCCGGCGCGTTGGCGCGAGGCGCCGCGCGTCGGGAGGAGATCCTGGCCGCGGCGGGCGGGGCACTGTCCCCGCAGGCGGTGGCGGATCGCACCGGCATGTCGCGCCAGACCGTAAACACCTGGCGCAGGCAGGGTCGGCTATTGGCGCTTCCCCATGGCCAGCGGGCCCACGTCTTCCCCGCCTGCCAATTCGGTCGCCGAGGACCCATCGAGGGACT
>CALMOP010000277.1 GCA_937871775.1 uncultured Gemmatimonadota bacterium
GCGGCGGCAAGGTGTGGATCCGGATCTTCCCGGACAAGCCGATCACCAAGAAGCCCGCCGAGACCCGGATGGGGAAGGGCAAGGGCAACCCGGAAGGCTGGGTGGCCGTGGTCAAGCCGGGCCGGGTGCTGTTCGAGGTGGAAGGGGTGGATCTCACCCTGGCCCGGAAGGCGCTGGACCTGGCCGCGGCCAAGCTGCCGGTCCGGAGCCGCTTCATCAAGCGGACGGAGGACTGAGCCGTGAAGACCACTGAACTCACCGAGCTGTCGGTCGACGATCTCAAGGCCAGGCTGGCCGAACTGACCGAGGAACGGTTCCGGCTCCGATTCCGGTCGGCGACGGAGTCGATCGAGAACCCGATGCGTTTCCGGGCCCTGCGGCGGGACATCGCCAGGATCAAGACGGTGCTGCGGGCCCGGGAACTGGGACGCTGAGCCGGCGGCTGAGCGGCTGGATTTCCACGACTGACGGCTGACCGCCGACGACTGAAGGAACGATGATGAGCGAAACGACCAGCGCGACTCCCCCCCGCAAGCGCCGCAAGGTGCGCCAGGGGATCGTGACCAGCGACAAGATGACCAAGACCGTGACGGTCAGCCTGAGCCGGCGCTTCGCGCATCCCGCGTACGGCAAGCAGATGACCCGGTCCACCAAGGTGAAGGCCCGGGATGACGGGCTCGGCGCCAAGACCGGCGACACCGTGCGGATCATGGAGACCCGTCCGGTGGCCCGCACGGTGCGGTGGCGGGTGATCGAGATCGTGGAGCGAGCGAAGTAGACGGCTGACGGCTGATGGCTGATGGCTGATGGCTGATGGCATCTTGAGGCGGACATGATCCAGCAAGAGAGCATCGTGAAGGTGGCGGACAACTCCGGGGCCCGGAGGGCGCTGGTGATCCGGGTGCTGGGGGGATCCAAGCGCCGCTACGGCCGGGTGGGAGACACGGTAGTGGTGGCGATCAAGGATGCGATCCCGACCGGGCAGGTGAAGAAAGGCGACGTGGCCAGGGCGGTGATCGTCCGGACGGTGAAGGAGACCCGGCGGCGGGATGGGTCCTACATCCGCTTCGACGAGAACGCCGTGGTGCTGATCACCGACCAGGGCGAGCCGCGGGCGACCCGCATCTTCGGCCCGGTGGCGCGAGAGCTCCGCGAGAAGAAGTACATGAAGATCGTATCGCTGGCGCCGGAGGTACTCTGACATGAAGCCGCTGGTTTATCGCAAGGCTCGGCGGATCCGGCATCCCGCGCCGGTACGGCAGTCGCTGCACATCACGACCGGCGACATGGTGCAGGTGATCTCCGGCGATGACAAGGGCAAGCGGGGCAAGGTGAAGCGGGTGCATCCCAAGACCGGGCGGGTGGAGGTCGAGGGCATCAACGTGATCACCAAGCATCAGAAGCCCACCCAGACCGCCCCGGGGGGCAAGATCAAGCGGGAGGCCGCGATCCATCACTCCCGGGTGATGCTGATCGACCCGAAGACTGGGGAGCCGACCCGGATCCGGCGGCAGAAAGACGCCGACGGCACGCTGGAGCGGATCGCGGTGAAGTCGGGCCAGTCCATTCCGAGGAATCGCTGACGATGGCCGAGACGAAGGAAAAGCCCGCCAAGCCCCCCAAGGGGGCGGGGTCGGGTCGGGGAGGCAAGGACAAGGGCGCGGCGGGGCTGGCGACCGATCCGGCGCCGAAGTCCAGCGACGGGGTGCCGCGGCTGAAGACCTACTATGACAAGGTCATCCGCCCCAATCTCACCAAGGAGTTCGGGCTGACCAATCCGCATCAGGTGCCGCGGCTGGTCAAGATTGTGCTCAACGTGGGGATGGGGGAGGGGGCGAAGACCCCGAAGCTGATCGAGACGGTCGCCGATGAGCTGGCGGTGATCGCGGGCCAGAAGGCCACGATCCGGCGGGCCAAGAAGGCCATCGCGAACTTCGGGCTGAGGCAGGGGATGCCGGTCGGCGTGACCGTGACGCTGCGCAACTCCCGGATGTACGAATTCCTGGACCGGTTCATCAACGTGTCGATCCCGCGGGTCCGGGACTTCCGCGGATTGCCCAGCAAGAGCTTCGACGGCCGGGGGAACTACACTCTCGGCATCAAGGAGCAGATGATTTTCGCCGAGATCGATTACGACAAGGTCGACCAGGTCCACGGGATGGACATCACCGTGGTGACTACGGCCGGCCGGGATGATCTGGCGATGGCGCTGCTCCGGGAATTCGGCTGGCCGTTCCGCGGGGAGACCCCGCTGGCGGTGGCGTAGCAGGACGGAGTATCGGGAGGGGGGTCGCTGAGCCTCCCGACTCCTGACCAACGAGGCGAGGACGGGACATGGCGAAGACGTGCTGGATCGAGCGGGCCAAGCGCAAGCCCAAGTTCAAGGTGCGAGCGGTGCGGCGGTGTCAGCGCTGCGGCCGCAGCCGGGCCGTGCTGCGCAAGTTCGGTCTGTGTCGGATCTGCTTCCGGGAGATGGCACTCCGGGGCGAGTTGCCTGGTGTTCGCAAGGCCAGCTGGTAGGAGAACGCATACGATGAGCATGACAGATCCCGTCGCGGATATGCTGACCCGGATTCGGAACGCCTGCGCCGCCGGCCACAAGCGGGTGGACATTCCGGTCTCGAAGCTCAAGAGCGAGTTGGCCCGGCTCCTGTGCGACAACCACTACATCGCGGACTACAAGATCCTCGATGACGGGGCCCGCGGCGTGCTGCGGGTCTACCTGAAGTACCACAACGAGCAGTCGGTTATCCGCGAGCTGAAGCGGGTCTCGTCGCCCGGACTTCGGCGCTACGTGAAGTCCCGGGAGATTCCCCGGGTCAAGAACGGGCTCGGCATGGCGATTGTCTCCACCCCCAAGGGGCTGATGAGCGACCGCGACGCCCGCTCGGCCAATCTCGGCGGCGAGCTTGTCGCCGTCGTCTGGTAGAGGCCGCCATGTCCCGCATCGGCAGGAAGCCCGTGACGGTCCCGAAAGGCGTGACCGTGGCCCTGAATGGACGCACCCTCTCGGCCAAGGGCCCCAAGGGCGAACTGTCGCGGACCTTTCACCCCGACATGGAGCTGGTGGTGGAGGGGGCGCAGATCCTGGTCCGGCGGCCGTCGGACGAAGCCCGGCACAAGGCGCTCCACGGCCTTTCCCGGACCCTGGTCCAGAACATGGTGGATGGGGTGGCCACCGGGTTCTCCCGGATCCTCGAGATCCAGGGCGTCGGCTACAAGGCGGAAGCCAAGCCGTTCGGACTGCAGCTGGCACTGGGGTTTTCCCACCCGGTGCAGTACCAGGCCCCCGCCGGCATCAAGTTCACGGTGGACAACAACACCATCGTGAGGGTCGAGGGACCGGACAAGGAGATGGTGGGGCAGGTGGCCGCCGAGATCCGGAGCCTGCGCAAGCCCGAGCCCTACAAGGGCAAGGGGGTGCGGTACCAGGGTGAGACCGTGCGCCGTAAGGCCGGCAAGACAGGAGCCAAGTAACCATGCGTGCAGTCCAGTCACCCAGCACCCGTCAGGAGCGGCGGGCCCGGCGCCACCTGCGGGTCCGTCAGAAGGTGGCGGGCAACGCCGGCCGGCCACGGCTGGTCGTGTTCCGCTCGCTCAAGCACGTCTACGCCCAGCTGGTCGACGACGACCGTGGGGTGTGCCTGCTGGGCCTGAGCGATCATTCCGAAGGGGTACAGTCCGACGGTCAGGGCAAGGACCAGGATGAACGACGTCCGCGGCCAGACCCAAGCTCGCGGTCTCACGGCTTCTTCACCGGGGCATCGCCCGGAGGAGGAGTTGGGACCGAAGGCGGATTCGCGGTCA
>CALMOP010000278.1 GCA_937871775.1 uncultured Gemmatimonadota bacterium
ATGTCACTGAAGTGACCACGGGCCTTGGGACGCGGTCGCTTCAGCCACATCCGCCGAGCCGCGATAGAGCGCCCCCGGCGAGCGCGCAGCGCGACCCGGGCGCGATGGAGTCCCTTCAGGGTCGCTTCAGCGGTGTGCCGGGGCGACAGGGCGTTCGTCAGGCCGGCGGGGACGTCAGCCATGGCCCCCAAGATGTGGTGCGTTTCGCGACACCGCCAGCGAGGACTAGCCGCGCCATCACAAGGACACGTCATTGAGCCATCGTGGGCGCGATTCGCCACCCAGCGCGTGTTTCCGATTACCTGGGCGTCAGGCGGGTCCGCCATGGTCTCGCATGTCTTGCGCCCCCCGCCGAGGAACCCACCTTATGGGCATGGCCGCTCCCGCCTACTACACCGCCGACATGGTCCGCGCCATGCCGGACGACGGCAACATCTACGAAGTGGTCCACGGCGAGCTGCTGGTGACCCCGGCTCCTCGGCTGTGGCATGAGGAGGTCGCGGGCCGACTGTTCGAGACCGTCCGGGCCTACCTGCGGCAGCACCCCGTGGGCCTCGCCATCGGCTCCCGCTCCGACCTCTCCTGGGGCCTCCGCGACGTGCTGGTGTCCCCCGACCTGTTTGTGGTCCCGCTCGACGAGGCCCGCCGGCTGCACTGGCTCACGCTGCGCACCGTGCTGCTCGCCGCCGAGGTCCTGTCGCCCTCCTCGATTCGCGCCGACCGGTTCACCAAGCGGCGACTGTACCAGGAGCGGGGTGTCCCGGCCTACTGGGTGATCGATCCGGAAGAGCGCTTCGCCGAGATCTGGCGGCCTGACGACGACTTCCCGCGGATCGAGCGGCGGGCCCTCTCCTGGGCGCCGGTCGAGGCGAGCGCGCCGTTCACCCTGGTGCTGGCGGAGCTGTTTCGGCCGATCTGAACTGCGGGGAAGCAGACGGGAAAACAACGGGAAGACACCGGAAAGGCAACGGGAAGACTACGGGAAGACAACGGTGAAACAACGGGAAGACCACGGTTACCCTCCGACGGGCCCGCAGTTTTCCCGCGGTCTTCCCCGCAGTCTCACCCCAGTCTTCCCGTTGTCTTCCCCGCTGTAGTCTCCCCCGCTGTTCCCCGCCCCTGCCTCAGAGCATGAACCGTTCGGTCTCGATCAGCCTGAGACCGGGAATCCTGGAGAACTCGCTCCGGTTGAGCGTCGCCAGCCGGTAGCCCTGGGCGAGGGCGCTCGCTCCGACGAGCATGTCATGGGGCCCGATCACGGTGCCGCCCTGCGCCAGCGCGGCCCACAGTTCGGCGTGGCGCCGGGCTTCCGCGATGCCGAAGGGCAATACCGGCAGGGCGCCCAGCAACCCCTCCACAAACGCCAGGCGTCGGGTGCGGACCGCCGCGTCCCTGGCCCGGTAACAGCCGTGAAGCAACTCCGAGGCGGTGATGGCCGCCATGGCGACGGGCTCCTCGGCGAGCGACCGCAGCAGATCCTCGATCCGGAGCACTCCCCGCTCGGCCCCGATGAGGACCGAGCTGTCGAGCATCACGCCCATGGCGCCTGGGGATTCGGCAGGGTAGCGCGCGCGGAGGTCAGATCAGCGCCGAGCTCGGTGGCTTCGGCTGAGGTGAGGCGGGGCAGCAGGCCCCAGCGGAGGGCCAGCCGGGCGGCGGTGACGCGCGGCGCCGGCTCGACCGCGGCATCGTTCCCTGGCGCCAGGTACTTCGCCACCGCCTCCCGGGCGAGCTGGGACTTGGGCACACCACGCTCCCGAGCCCAGCGGGCCAGGGTCCGGGCCAAGTCCCGGGAGAGACGCAGAGTCAGGTGCTCATCTTTCATGTGTTACAATGTAGTTTTGGGGCGGGGAGAGGGGAAGGGAATGGGAAAACCACGGGAAAACAACGGGAAGACAGCGGGAAGACAACGGTGAAACAACGGGAAGACAACGGGAAGACAACGGTTACCCTCCGACTTCCCAGCAGTTTCCCCGCTGTCTCACCGCTGTCTCACCGCTGTCTCACCGTTGTCTTCCCGGTGTCTTCCCCGCAGTTCTCACCGCACCCGCACCACCTGACTCCACGCCGGGTCCCGGGGATGGGAGACCACCAGCCGATACTCGCCCGGCTCGGGAACCCACTCGACGTCGCGAGTCTCCCCGACATCCAGCGACTCCTCAGCCGGTGCCATGAGCGCCTGGGCAGGCGGCAGATCGGCGCCGTCCCGGGCCAGCCGGCGCCAGTGCACCAGCGCGCTGTCGCGGTAGACCGCGAAGGACCACCTGGCCGCGACCCCGATATTCACGAAGCGCAAGCGATGGGCCACCCCGGCGGCCAGCTCCAGTGGTGGCGGCAGCGAGTCGCCGTTGACCAGCAGGTGGACTGGCTCCCCGTCGCTGTCCCAGCCGGCCACGAAGATGTGGTCGCGCCGGGGATCGAAGCGCCGCCCGGGCTCCAGCACCACCAGCCCGCCATAGAGCCCGGAGCTGAGCTGCTCGATGTCGTTCATGTGGGTGTGATAGATGAAGGTGCCGGCGCGGGGCAGGGTCAGGTGGGCCACGAAGGAATCGCCCGGCTGGATCGACGGGGCCAGGTGGGCGCCGGCGCCGCTCCACCCGGCCACCCCATCGGAGTAGCTCTCCAGCTCGATGCCATGCCAGTGGATCGCCGCCGGCTCGGCCAGCCGGTTCACGACCACGATGTCGGTCGGCTCATCCCGGGTGAGGACCAGAAGCGAACTCCCGGCTTCGATGGAGCTCGGGGCTGGCGCCCGAGCCCCGCGCTGCAGCACGTACCCGAGGGCCCGGGGAGCCCGGCCCCGTCGGGGAGCTTCCTGAACAAACAGGTGCATGCGCCGTGGCCTCCCTCGGGCCGGCTCGATTGCGCCCGGCGTCGGCCGGACCGTGATGCCCAGCACCAGCCCGGCCATGTGCACCGTGGGATCGTGGGCCATGCGGTCGTGGCTGTCGGGCGCGGGCGGGTTGAGCCGGGCCTCGGGGACCACGTGAAATCCGATGTGACAATGAAACAGCCAGTTCCCCGGCCGGCTGGGTACCCAGGTCATGGCCATGGTCTCGAAGGGGGAGAGGCGATGGGTAACGGCCATCGGACGCTCGTCCGGCAGCAGCGTCCGAGCGGTGAGCCCGTGGCCCAGTTCGTCAATCCGGAAGTAGAACCCGTGCAGGTGCATCGGGTGCGGCCGGCCGGTCCCGTTGATCACCCGCCAGCGGATGCTGTCGCCGACAGTGGCCTCGATCCGCTCGGTGTAGGGCCAGGAGCGGCCGTTGATGGCGAGGGCATTCCGGTAGGTATTCGAATCGATGGTGGATCCCCAGATGTTCAGCATGAGAATCCGGTCCGGCGGCGAGCCGCCGGGTGGGTCCACCACCAGGGCGCCGGAGAGCTGCTCCCGCTCATCGTCCCGCTCGAAGTCGTGCTGGCCGAGTATCGCCATATAGAGGTAGGTGCCCGGCGCCCCGGCGGCGAAGCTGACGGTGGCCGATGTCCCGGGTCGGAGCACCAGACTGTCTCCCCGCGCGGCAGGGTGGGTGGAAAGCCCGTGCACCGCGATGGTCGAGTCGGGGAGCCGGTTCCGCACCGAGGCCACGATGGTGGTGCCGGCGGGTACCCGGATGAGCGGCGCCGGGATTTCTGGATCATGCCCCGCCTCGGCGAAGGCCGCGACCTCGATGGTGGGGCCGCTGTCCGCTTCCGGACGCCAGGTGGCCATCCGCACCTCGAGGCTCAGCTCGAGGGTGTCCCCGTGCCAGCGCCCGCCCGGGATGCGGTTGTCGTTGGGGTGGACCAGCGGGAGGCTGTCCCGCGCGGGCGCGCTGCCCGGTGGGCAGGGAGCGTGCGGCGGGGCGTGGGCGGTGAGCAGCAGCCCGGCGGCGGCCAGCAGTCTCGCTGGATGAGTCATCGACTTTGGCCTGATGTGGGGGAGGGCCGGTTGCAAGGTAAGGGAACGGGAACGTGGTGGCGCAAGCCAGTCATTGCGAGGGCGCGGCTTTTCCCGAGCGGAGCGAGGGAAGCGCCCGAACCAATCCGGTCGGGGTACCGTCAACGTCCTCAAAGAGTGCGGCTCGGACCCGGCGGGATTGCTTCGCGGCCTGCGGCCGCTCGCAATGACTGCCGAATTCAGTCCCCCTTTCCCCTTCTCGCTACGGTTTCGGCCCGGGCGCGGAGTCCGTCCGGTCGACCACTACCCGGCCGCCCTTCATCACCCAGCGGACTCCGTGCACCACCGCCTCGATGTCGGCCAGCGGGTCGCCCTCGACCGCGACCAGGTCGGCGAAGTAGCCCGCCCGCACCGCCCCCAGCTCCTGCTCCTTGCCCAGCAGCGCGGCGCCGTTGGTGGTCGCGGTCGCCAGCGCCTGGGCCGGGGTCATCCCCGCCTTCACGAACCACTCCAGTTCCCGGGTGTTCTCGCCGAATCCGGTGAACACCGCGTCCGACCCCATCACGATCTTCACTCCCGCGCGCACCGCCCGCTTCAGGGTCTCGAAGTTGCGTTTGATGTAGGCGTTGAGCCCGTCGACCGTGGCCTGGTCGTAGCCGAACTCGTCCCGGTGGTCGACGTAGTACCGGTTGTGGTCCACCGTGGGCGCGTAGAACGTCCCCCGCTTGACCATCTCGGTCAGGGTCGCGTCGTCCAGGTCGGTCGCATGCTCGACCGACTCGGCGCCGGCCCGCACCGCGTCCCGGGCGCCATCGGGTCCGTAGGAATGAATCGCGGTGCGCTTGCCGGCCCGGTGGGCCACATCCACCGCCGCCTTCATCTCCTCGAACGAATAGGTCTGGAAGCCGGTCACGTCCTTATCGCTGCCGGTCGAGCCGTACAGCTTGATCCAGTCCACCCCCGCGGCGATCTGCTCCCGGGCCACCCGCTGCACCTCGGCGACCCCGTCGGCCCGGCCGGGGTCGGGCTCCAGGTGTCCCGGGCGGGGCGCCGCCATGCTGATGTGCAGGCCGTAGCCGGCCACGAACATGCGCGGTCCGACCATCAACCCGCGGCCGATCAGATCACGCAGCGCCAGGTCGATGTTGTCCCAGGAGCCGAGATCCCGGACCGTCGTGACCCCCGCCTCGAGCGTCTTGCGGGCGTTCTCCTGGGCCAGAAACGTGGTCACCGCCTGTCCCAGGGTGCCGAATTGGTCAAAGGGCTGGGTGCCGGGGGTCCGATCCCACGCGAACGAGAGATGGGTGTGGGCGTCGATCAACCCCGGGATGCCGGTGTAGCGCCGCAGGTCGATCACTGCGGCGCCGGCCGGGATCGCGGCATCACCCGAGCCGACCCGGGTCACCCGCTCGCCTTCGACCAGCACCACCGCGTCGGTCACCACGCCACCGCGGCCATCGATCAGCCGGCCGAAGCGGACCGCGGTGACCTGGGCTGGCGCGCTGGTCGGGGCCAACGCGAGCAGCAGGGCGACGGCGGGGAGGGTGAGTAACCAATGGCGCATACGCTGCCTCATCGCGTGGGTGGGGAGTCGGCCGGGCTCAGTGACGCGGTGCTCCAGCCGCGACCCGGGCCAGCCCATCGCGGGCTTCGCCGAGGCGGGTCCGCAGTTCGGGATCGGCATCGCGCCAGATCTCGGTGACGATCCGGTAGGCCCGCTCCGCCCGGGCGGTTTCCCCCAGCCGTTCGGCCACCTGTCCTTCCAGCAGGATCCCCAGTGCCTGGCTCGGCGTGGGATCGTAGGGCGGCATGGCGGCCAGCAGGTCGGCGGCTTCCCGGTCCCGGCCGGCGCCCGCCAGCAGCCGCGCCCGCCGCAGCCGGATGTCGTAGCAGCCCAGACAGAGGGAATCGGGAAAGGCGAGCAGCCGCGCCAACGCGTCGACCGAATCCCCCCGCGCCAGCGCCAGCGCCACATGGCCCAGCTCGGTGGCGCGCAGCCGGTCGGGGCCGGTGGTGCCCTGGGCCCGGGCGAGGAATCGCTGCAGCTGTACCGTGTCGCGGCGGCCCGCCCACCACCAGAGCGCCAGCCGCGCCTTGCCCAGGTCACCGGTCAACCAGCTCTGGAACACCGGTTCGACCGAATCGGCAGGGAGGGTGCCCAGTTCGGCGTAATCCGGGTACAGCTCGGGCAGCTCCAGCCGGGCCGTAGCGAAGGCCTCGTGCAGCCGCCCGCGCCAGGCCAGCACCGACGCCAGTCTGGACCGTCCGAAGGCCGGCGCGGCGAAGATGGGCACGCCGGCGTGGCGGCCGGTGGCAACCAGGCGCCCCAGCCGGACCGCGGTCGATAGCGAATCGCCCCAGCGGTAGGTGGCGAACAGGCCGACGTAGAGCGGATCGGCTGCGATGGTATCAAGGCGCTGGGCGATCTCGGGGGCCTCCGCCCGCGCCGGATCCATGAGGGCCTCGGTGAGTTCCAGCCCGTCCCGGAAGATGTCGGTGGGTTTCAACGCCAGGTAGCCGCGCACGTAGCGCAGCGCGACCTCGGGCTGGCCCAGTGAGAGAGCCTCCTCCACCGGGTGAATGTAGGCTGGCGCGTAGGCCGAGTCGGCGGCCACCGCGCGGGCGAACGCTGCCATCGCCTGGTCATAGCTGGTGCCGACCCCGTACCCGAAGTGGTGCCGCAGCTCGCCCAGCATGAACCAGCCCTCGGGGTCGTCGGGATAGAGCTCGGTGAGGCCCCGGAGCAGCTCCGCCAGCCGCCGCGAATGATTCCACCAGAAGGGATCGGCGTCGAAGTCCAGCATCGCATAGAACAGCGAATCGGCGCTCACCAGCAGGCTGTCCCGCGGGGCGAGGCCGTGATTGTTGCCGGCGGCGCGCATGGCCAGCGCCCGCGCCAGCGAGTCGCCGTTGGGGATCTGCCAGGCGATCACCTGGCTCGACCGCCGCAACGCCAGGGCAAATCCCGGGTCGACCCGCGTGGCCTGTCCATAGTATGCGAGCGCCGAATCCCAGGCGGTCTGGCGGTAGAACTGTTCGCCCTGGAGATAGGCCCTGAGCGCCGGCAGCGACCGGGTCCCCAATGAAGTGAGCCGGACCGCGCCCATGGGCTGCACCCGGGCCAGCTCCCGGAGCAGTTGCGAGGTCAGGGTGTCCGCCACCCGGTCCATCCGTTCCGCGACGTCCCGGGTCTCCACCTGCGCCAGGACCTTGCCTTCCTGAGCATCGAGGATCGAGGCGGTGGCCCGCACCGAGTCCGCTCCCGCCGCGAGCAGCCGGCCATACAGGTTGAGCCGCGCCCCGGTCCGGCGTCCCAGCGAGGTGGCCGACGCCGGGTCGGCCCGGCCCTCCCAGCGCCGCAGCACCACCGAGGGCGAGACGGTATGGAGGAGGCCCACCCCGTCGAAGTTGGACGAGAGCACGTCCACCAGCCCCTCGCGCCACAGCGTGAGCCTGGGATCGAGCACGTCGAACGGCGCCACCGCGAGGAGATTGGAATTGTAGGCCGCAGCGTGCCGCCGTTGCGACAGGATGACACCCGCCCCGGTGAGAACCACCGCGGCCGCCAGCGCGACCAGGGTGAGCGCCCGGCGGGAGAAGCGCCGGGGCGGCCGCGCCGGGGCGCTGCCGGATTCCAGCGCGGTGGCAAATTCCGCCGCGGTCGCGAACCGCTCCTCCGGCTCCTTGGCCAGCGCCTTTCGGATGGCGTGCTCCGCTGCCACCGTGACCTGCACTCCGGCCTCGAACGGCGGCGGCGGGGTGGCGATGTGGGCCCCGATCACCGCCCGGGCGCTGGGGCCCCGGAAGGGCGGCTGCCCGGCCACCATTTCGTAGAGGACGCAGCCCAGGCTGTAGATGTCGCTGCGCCCGTCGACGTCCCGGGTGCCGGCCGCCTGCTCCGGACTCATGTAGCTGGGGGTGCCGATGCTGATTCCGGTGGAAGTCAGCCGCTCGCCGCCGGCCTCGCTCAACGCGCGGGCGATGCCGAAATCCGCTACCAGCGGCTCGTCCCCCTGCAGCAGGATGTTCTCCGGCTTGATGTCCCGGTGCACCACCCCATGGCGGTGGGCGTAGTCCAGCGCCGCGGCGACCGCCTGCCCGATCCGGAGCGCCCGGGACAGCGGCAGGATGGGCTCCCGAGTCAGCCGGTCCCGCAGCGACTCGCCCTCGACGTAGGGCATGACGTAGTAGAGGATCCCGTCGGCCTCGCCGGAGTCGTGCAGGGGGAGAATGTGGGGGTGGGTGAGATTGGCCGCGATGGCGATTTCCCGCAGGAACCGCTCCGTGCCCAGGACCGCCGTGAGTTCCAGGCGGAGCACTTTCAGGGCCACCGGCCGGTGGTGCTTGAGGTCTTCGGCGAGGAACACCAGCGCCATGCCGCCGGCGCCGAGCATCCGGTCGATCCGGTAGCGATCGATCAGGGCGGCCGACAGTCGGGCACTGAGGTCCGGCATGGACAGGAAGATGGAGGCGAAAAGGCGGGAAGGCGAGGAGGCGAGGAGGCGAGAAGGGAAAGGGGGACTGAATTCGGCAGTCATTGCGAGCGGCCGCAGGCCGCGAAGCAATCCCGTCAGGCCCGAGCCGAACCCCGTTGAGGGGGGTGCGGTCCCCCACCGGATTGCTTCGGGCGCATCCCTCGCTCCGCTCGGGACCGGCCGCGCCCTCGCAATGACTGTCACCGGGCCCCGGCCTGCAGGCTTGTCCCGTTCCCTGTTCCCTGTCCCCCGCAGTTTCCCCGGTCCCTGTTCCCCGTTCCCCGCTCTACTCCGGCAGGTCGTCGAACAGCGGCCCCAGCGGGAGCAGCAGTTCGGTGGCATGCTCCGTCACCTGCCACCGCAAGTGCTCCGTGGCGATCTCCGGGCGGAGGTCGGCCGGGTGCCAGATCTCCACCAGCCTGGCCTCGGGGTCGACGATCCAGTAGCTGCTCACCCCGGCCTCCTGATAGCGCCGCCGCTTGAGTACCCGGTCGGTTCGCGCCGAGGCGGGCGAGACCACCTCGACGGCGAGGAAAAGAGTGCGGCAGCTGGCCCAGTCCCCCGTCACCTCCTCGGGCGAAACCACGAACAGGTCCGGCTGGACCAGGGTCTCCGCATCCCAGGAGATGTCTGCGGCTACGCCAAACAGGCCCCGCCGCAATCCCAGCGGTGTGAGATAGTCCCGCAAGGCATCATGCAGCCGCTCGACCACCAGCTGGTGCCGCTGCCCCGGCGCCGGCGTCACGACCAGTTCGCCGGAGAGCAGTTCGTGCCTGCGGCCATCCGGGGGCCGTTGCAGCAGCTCCGGCACCGTGTGCCGGCGGGCGAGGTCGGGCATGACCATAGTATGGGGCCTCGGCGAACTCGGGGGCAACTCGGCATGGCCGAAGCTGGCCCGGTGGCAGCCGCGCGGCGGTATCAGGGGAGCGCACCGGGGAGCGGATTATCGCGATTTCGGGAACGGGGGACGAGGAACGGGACAAGCCTGCAGGCCGGGGCCCGGTGACAGTCATTGCGAGGGCGCGAAGCGCCCGAAGCAATCCGGTCGGGATACCGCCCCCCGCCCGCACCGGGGCTCGGCTCGGGCCTGACGGGATTGCTTCGCGGCCTTCCCTCGCTCCGCTCGGGACAAGCCGGCCGCTCGCAATGACTGCCGAATTCTCAGTCCCGTTCCCTGTTCCCCGTTCCCTGTTCCCCGCAGTTTCGTCCCCAGAGGCTCGAACACGGTCTTGTCCGCGCCGGATCAGCGCGTCACTTTAGGGACATGGCATCCGTCCTCGACCACGAGTTAGCGCGGCTCCGGGCCATGACCGCCTCCGAGAAGGTGGCGGTCATGCACTCGCTCTGGCGCCAGGGCTGGGCGCTCACCGCCGCCGGAGTCCGGGCCCGTCACCCAGACTGGTCGCCGGCGCAGGTCGAGGCGGCGGTGCGGGACAGCTTCCGCGGGGATCCGCCGTGACCGATGCGAGTCTCATCACCCTGTTCGTCAGGCCGCTCAACCAGCTGCGGATTCCCTACATGGTCACCGGTGGAGTGCCGGCGGCCGGCGCACGGCCACTTCAACGTCAGCCACCATGAGACGGCGATGCGGGCGGACATCTATCTGCCGGGCAACGACCCCCTCAACGCCTGGGCCCTGGCCCACACGGTGGCGAGGCGCGTCGCGGACGACGACGTCCGCCTGGCGCCGATCGAGGCCGTGATCCTGAGCAAGGTCCGCTATTACCAGATGGGCAAGTCGGATCGCCACCTGCGGGACATCCACCGGATGCTGGCGGTCAGCGGCGATCTGGTGAATGGTCCGGAGATCGAGCGCTGGGCCTCCCGCCTCGGGGTCGAGGTCGAATGGCAACAGGCCCAGGGCTTCCGGGAGCCCTGACCGGCGCAGAAAAGCCGGGGCTCGGCTCGGACCCGGCGGGATTGCTTCGCGGCCTTCCCTCGCTCCGCTCGGGACCAGCCGGCCGCTCGCAATGACTGCCCAACTCGGGCAATCGTCCCCCACCGTCCCCCGCCTTCCCCCGCCTTCCCCCGCCTTCCCCCGCCTTCCCCCGCCTTCCCC
>CALMOP010000279.1 GCA_937871775.1 uncultured Gemmatimonadota bacterium
CCGTAACTGCCACCCATGATGCCGATCCGAGCCGAGTCGACATACCCCGTTGCGGCCAGCATGCGCTTGGAAGCCACGACGTCGCCCAGGTCGGCCTCGCCGTGGCGCCGGTCGTCCATCCGGTAGAAGCTCTTGCCGTAGCCCGAGCTGCCGCGGTTGTTGATGTCGAACACCACGTAACCCGCGTTCACCATCCCCTGTACCAGCGCGGAGTAGCCTACCTGGGCCTGGCCCCCCGGACCGCCGTGCACCAGGACCACCGCCGGCGCCGGATGCTTCCGCGAGGCCTGGTGCGGCTGATAGAGGAGTCCGGGCACCTCGAGGCTGTCATAGGAGCGGAACCGCAGATGGGTCGGGGCCACCAGATCCTCCCGGCGGATCGCGGCGCTCAGTGCGTTGGTAAGGCGCACGGGCGGCTGGCCCATGCGGCCGGCCCAGAGATCGTCCGGGGTGCTCCCGTCGGTGTTGTAGAAGGCGACGACGGAGTCATCCCGGGAGAACCTGAGCCCGCGCACCAGACCCGGCGGCAGGCCGCTCAACGGCACCTCAGCCATGGTCATGGCATCGTAGACCCGGCTCACGATCCGCGCCTCCTCGTTCACCCAGACGGTCAGGTACCGTCCGCTCTGGGAGTATCCCGCGCCGACGACGTCCCACGGCGGGGACAGGAGGACCGTCTTCGCGCCGCTCGCGATGTCGTAGCGCCACAGCGCGGCGAACTCGCGGCCCTCGTCGCAGGTGAAGAGGAGCCCGGAACCGTCCGGGGTGAAGTCCTGAGGCGAATACGCGATGGATCCCTGGTGCGGCGTGAGGTGCGTGGTGGAGCCTGCCCGCCGGTCGTAGAGGAAGATGTCGCGATCCGACGTGGTGTTATCCCGCGCAAGCGCGATGTAGCGACCGTTGCGCGCGACGGGTCCGGTGCCGTAGCCCTCGGTGTTGCGGTACGCCAGCGTCCGGGCGTAACCGCTCGCCTGATACTCGTAGTAGTCAAAGAAGCGCTGATCCCGCTCGTTCGTCGTCAGCCAGAACGCGCGATCATCCCCGGACCAGCCTGCAAATGATGCCGTGTGCCGGTTACCCGGTGTCAGGTCCGTCACCGCGCCGTCCGGCGCGCGCACGTACACGTGCGAGAGCTCGTTCCCGCCCCGGTCGCTCGAGTACAGGACCCGGTCGTCGTTCCGGAAGAACGAGATCGCGAAGATCGCGTCAGTGGTCGATTGGGTCAAAGGCTCCGGGGTGCCACCGGCCACCGGGATGGCGTACGCGTTATAGACGCCGCTCAGGTTGGAGCTGACGAGGAGCCGGCCCCCATCCGGAGAGAAGGAGCTGCCGAAGAACTCGTTGCTCTTGTAGAAGTCCTCGACCGTATGGCGCGGGACCTCGCGGGCTGTGTCCCTGGTGCACCCGGTGATGACCAGGACAGCGACGGCGGACAGGGTGAGGCGGAAGTCGGGCATCGTCACTCCAGAGGGCGAATGCGGATCGCCTGGCCGCCCCCGGGCGCCAGGAGGAGGCGCAGCCGCGTCGCGGCCGTCACCGTCCGCCGGGTGATGGTGACCGGCAGGGAATTATCCAGCCAGTGGGCCTTCGGGCCGTCGGCATAGACCTCGGCCAGGTACCGCAGCCCGGGGGTCAGCCCGCCCGGTCGACCGCCGGGGCGACCGGCTCCCACGGGACTGGATTCATCGGGATTCCCGGTCCGCGCGGTGCTGCCAACTCGGAAGCCGCCCGGAGGACCGTCGGCATCCACGCCCTATGGCACCCGGAAGCCGTAGCTTCGCACCTGATCCGCCGCCATCGTGATGACGTCGATGCGCAACCGGATCGGCTTGAGGGGGTTGTCGGTCGAGTCCTTGGGTACCGACACGATGGCTTCGACGACATCCATCCCCTTGAAGACCTGCCCGTAGGCGGTGTAATGGCCATCGAGCCGCGCCAGACCCTCCCTGGCCACGACGATATAGAATTGGCAGCCGGCGGAGAGTTGACCCGGGTTGTCGTCGCGCCCGGCCCCGACGGCCCCGTACCCGTGTTTCAGGCTGTCGTTGAATTCCGGCGCGAGCCGGTAGGGCGAGCCGCCGAAGCCCTCCGGGGTGTCGGGGCAGCCGCCTTGCGCCACGAAGCCCTTGATGACGCGATTGAAGGTGAGCGAGTCCCAGTAGTGGCTCGCCGCCAGCGTGATGAAGCTTTGCTGATGACGCGGCGTCTGGTCATGGAGGACGAAGAGGATCTCCCCCAGGTCGGTCCGGATCCGGCCCACCTGGTAGGACGTTCCCTCTCTGGCCGCAGTCACGGCGACCGGAAGGGCGAACAGCAGGAGCAGGCGGAGGCGACGCATGGGTGAACCGGTGGAAGGAGGTGGGCAGCGGATGCCGTGGTCCGGCACGGCTCAAGATAGTGTCTGGATCGGCCTCCGGGAACGCGCCTCCTCGGTGAAAGCTGGTGACCGCCAGGCGGTGGCTTGCCCGGAGGAGGCCTTTCAGTAGGTTTCGCCTGTTTGCCGGTCCCCCAGCATCACTACTCACACTCTCGGCTCATTATTTCCATGCATTCGCGCACCCTGACCCCCCTCCCCCTGCCCCTCCCCCTCCTCGCCGGACTCCTGGCGAGTGCCCTCTCCGCCCAGGCCGCTCCTGAGGCGCCCGACGCCCCGATCGCGGTCATGTCGACCGCGCTCTACAACGATCAGGCCAATCTTCGGGAGGCCTCGGACTCCACCAAGTCCGGCCTCGCCACCAGTGTGCTCCGGGCCCGGCTTCGGGAGCAGCTGAGGGAACAGATCCGGCCATTCGAGGCGACCGATTCCGCCGCCACCGCCCCGGCGGCTCGAGAACTGACCGGTGGCATCCCCTGCGAGGTCAAGGTTGCCTGTGCCCTGGCCGTCGCCCTGCAGCAGGACGCCCGGTGGGTGGTCCTGACCAAGGTGAGCAAGACCAGCAATCTGATCTGGCTGCTCTCCGCCCAGCTGATCCGGGTGGAGACGGGCGAGATCGTCCTCGATGATTCCACCGAGCTCAAGGGGGACCCCGACGCGATGATCCGGGTGGGCCTGCGGATCTTTGCCGATCGGGTGATCCGGACGGTTCGGGCGGGTGGGGTGGCGAACGACTTCCCCAGCTAGGGGAGACTTCGCGCAGATCCAGCCACTGGCCTTGCCTGGCAAAAGCCCATGACCCTCCCCAACGACGCCCCTGACATCCCCCACGTGGTAGCTCCACCGCCCCTGGTCTACGCGGTTCCGCTCCTCGCCGGGCTCCTGCTGCACCACTTTCGACCCCTGGCCGCCCTGCCACCAGGGCTGGCCCGGGTCCTCTGGCCCCCGCTGGTTCTGCTCGGCTTCATCGGCCTGCCGGCGGTCATCGCCTTCCGACGCGCAGGCACTCACCCTCAGCCATGGCGGCCTACGACCGCCCTGGTCATTACCGGTCCCTACCGGATCACCCGCAACCCGATGTACGTCGGGTTCACCTTCCTTTATCTGGGCATCACGCTGTGGGTCAATGCACTCTGGCCGCTGCTGGCCCTGCCGATCGTGCTGGTGATCATGCGGCGTGGGGTCATCGCCCGGGAAGAGGTGTACCTGGAGCGGTGCTTCGGCGATGTCTACCGGGCCTATTGCAGCCGGGTCCGGCGCTGGATCTGACGGCGCTGCTAGCGACGTACCAGCGCCGATCCGGGATACACTCATGCGGGGCCAAGGCGAGGCCTGCACACCGTCCGTCGCTGACTGGTCAGCACCACTCGGGAGGAACGCCATGAGACGCACCGCTGCCCTGCTGCTGCTTTCGCTCAACCCCGCCACGATGCTGGCGCAGTCCCCGCTGCCCCCGGACCTGCTCGACGACTGGCAACGTGATCGGGCGATCGTCCTGGCGTACATCGAAGCCATGCCGGACTCCGCCCTCGGGTACCGGCCAACGCCCGGGGTCCGCTCCTTCGCGGAACAGTTCGAGCACATCGTGGCGACCAACCTCGAGGTCGCCGCCGTCGCGCTCCGGCATCGGGACCAGTCCCCGGCCATTGGAGAACAGGCCCAGTACCTCGCCAGCAAGAGCGCCCTGCGGGCGTTCGCGGCCAGTTCCTATGCCTACGTGCTCGCGGCCCTGGGGGACGCCACCACGGAGGATCTGGCCCGCCCCGTGGCGATGTACGGGCAGCCACCCCAGCCGGCGGTGCGGCTGATCGTATTGTCCCTGGAGCATTCGGTCTGGACCCTGGGGCAGGTGGTGCCGTACCTTCGGCTGAACCGAGTCACTCCTCCATTCTATGCCATGCCCTTCTGAGGTGGAGCGCCATCGCCCAGCCCGCCCGGTGCCGGGCTCGGCTCACGTTATCATTAGAGAATGAGAAACGCTCGACCCCAGTCCCGCCGCGAGGAACTCGCGAACGCCCTCACCCACGGCTCCGGGCTCGCCGCCAGTCTGGTCGGCCTGCCGCTGCTGGTGTGGGTGGCCAGCGTCCAGGGCGACGTCCGGCAGATCGTTGCCTGCAGCATCTTCGCCACCACTCTGGTGATTCTGTACGCCGCGTCGACGATCTACCACGCGCTCCCGACTTCGCGGGCCAAGCGGGTCCTGCGGGTCATCGATCACGTGGCGATCTACCTCCTCATTGCCGGCAGTTACACACCGTTCACGCTCGGGGTCTTGAGGGGGGCCTGGGGCTGGACCCTTTTCGGGCTGGTGTGGGCCCTGGCCGCCCTCGGGGTGCTCCACAAGACACTTCTCGGATTTCGTTTCCCGCGACTCTCGACGCTCATGTATCTGGGCATGGGTTGGCTGGCGGTCGTGGCCATCGGGCCCCTCGCGCGGGCCCTTCCCCCGGCCGGGCTCGCCTGGCTCCTGGCCGGAGGGCTCTGCTACACGGTCGGGGTGGGATTGTACGCCCGCGACCACCTCCCCTACCGGCACACGCTGTGGCATCTCTTCGTCGTGGCCGGCAGCGGCTGCCACTACGCCGCGGTCTTCCAGTATGCCACTGGGCCGTTGCGGTAGCTCCCGGGGCCACGGCCCCGGGGCGACCCACCGGACCGCATTGCACCAGACGATGCGGGTTGATCCCCACAACGACCCTCGCCCAACGCCGGCTTCAGCTGGTGACGACTCCGGCGGCTCCCGAGTCATGGCATGACCACGGTGGGCATCGTCGGCGGCATCGCCCCCGCCTCGAGCATGGACTACTACCGGTTGTTGATCGACCGGTATCGCGCCGCCCGACCCGACGGCAGCTACCCGTCCATCCTGCTCAACAGCATCGACCTGCAGCGGTTCCTGACCCTGGTCGAGGGTCCGGATCGCGGCCCCCTGATCGAGTACCTTCTGCCCGAGGTCGGCCGCCTGGCCCGGGCTGGTGCCGACTTCGCCCTCTTCGCATCCAACACCCCGCACCTCGTGTTTGACGAACTCGCCGCCCGGTCGCCCATTCCCCTGCTGAGCATTGTGGAGGCCACGGCGCGAGCGGCACAGGCCAGGGGTCTGCGGCACCTGGGGCTGCTCGGTGCCCGCTTCACCATGGACGGGGGATTCTACCCCGCCGTGTTCGGTCGGCTGGGGTTGACCGTGAGCACGCCGAGCGCCGAGGACCGGGAATACGTTCATGACCGCTATTTCGCGGAGCTGGTCAAGGGGATCTTCCTCCCCGCGACCCGACTCGGGATGCTGGCCGTCATCGAACGGCTCCAGCGTCAGACCGGCATCGAAGGCGTCATTCTCGGCGGCACCGAGCTTCCCCTCCTGTTTCGGGGCGGTGAGGAGTCGGGTGTCCCGATGCTGGACACGACTATCATTCATGTGGAAAGTGCGGTGGCCGCACTTCTGGCGTGGGACTCCGCGCGGCCCGCGGACCTGCAGTCCAACATGAACCCCAGGATCGCGTCGTGACGGGTGCCATCGTGCGTCTCAGCGTCAAACCTCGGGTGCCCGGCGAAGTGGGCCTCCCCAAGCGCGCGGTCCCAGCGCTTCGGGTCACGTCCGCAGGCGCGGAGGGCGACTACAACCATTACCGCGCCAGCCAGCTCGCCGGAGACCGTGATCAGGCGCTGCTGGTCGTGACCCAGGATCTCCTCGCCACTCTTGCCGCCGAGGGGTGGCCGGTCCGGCCTGGAGACCTGGGAGAGAACCTGACCCTGTCGGGCGTGCCAGAGAACGCCTTGGGGCCGGGTGCCCAACTGCGCGTCGGCGAAGTGGCCCTGGTCATCACCAAGCCCTGCGACCCATGCACTGAACTCTATTCCCTGCCCTACATTGGCGAGGAGCGTGGCCCGGCATTTCTCAAGGTGACCGCCGGACGTCGCGGCTGGTATGCGCGGGTCCTGGTGCCGGGCGAGATCACCATGCAGTCACCGGTCTCCCTGACCGCAGCGGCACCTGTCACCTGAACTCGGCTTCAGCCTGACATGGGCCGGTGGGCTTGCCGAGTCGAGGCCTCCCCGGCAGCTTATGGAGAGACCCCCTTCCTACGCACCATCGGAGCAACCACCCGACTGGAGGAGTCATGTTCGCCATGGTCGGCCTGTCGCTGGCGCTCGGTACCTTGGCCGGGGGCGCTACCGGCCCCTGCGACGTGCTGGCCCGCGAGACCGCGGTTCAGTTGCTGGGCCAGCCCCTTACCGCGGTGGAGCCGAGCGGCCCGGCGCCTGACGAGGACAGCCCCAGCCCCGCTACTCGCACCACCTGCGTCTACCAGGCCGGGATCCGGGTGTTGATCGTCACCACCCTCACCTTCAGCAGTGCCGCGGCGGCGCGGGAAACGACGACCAGGGAACTGCTGACTGAGCAACTGGAAGAAGAGGAAGGCGCCAGGGTGACCGAGGAACCCGGTCTCGGTGACAAGGCCTACTGGGGCTTGAACGAGAGGACGGCGGAATACATCGTCCTGAAGGGCCCCAAGGTGATGGGAGTCATTCTGGGGGGAATGCCCAAGCCGCCCGCGATGTACCAGGTCCCGCTGCGCGCCGTCGCGGCATCCGCCGCCTCGAAGCTCTGAGGCCCGCCGCGGGAGACACCGGGAAAACCACGGGAATACACCGGGAAGAAAACGGGGAGACAACGCTCATGGCGGATCGGACCGGCCCCGTCATGGTAGTACCCGGCGCGGCATCCGTGCGGAGTCGCCTATGACAGACCTGCAACCCGTCATCGCGGGCAACCGAGAGGCCGTCGAGGCGTTTGTGGCTGCGGCGCGCGCCATCCCCGCCTCACAGTGGGAGCTGCCCCGCGCACCGGACAAGTGGTCTCCGCGCCAGGTGACCGAGCACGTTGCCCTCGCCTACGAACTCAGTCGCGCGGTGCTGCACCATTCCTTCCCCGGTCGCGCGGCTCCTCGACTGCTTCGCCCCCTGATTCGGACCCTGTTCCTCAAGCCGGTGCTGAGGTCGGGGCGGTTCGGCAAGGGAGGGAAGTCACCGGGCCCGTTCCGGCCAACTGCCGCCCCGGAGGCGGTCGGTCCGCTGACCGGGCGACTGCAGGGCGCGGCCGCTGGCTTCGAAGCCGACCTGCTGGCCCGGGCAAACGCCGGCGAGACGACCGTCGACCATCCCTTCTTCGGGGAGCTGTCGCTACCGGACTTTCTCCGGCTGCAGATGATCCATGCCCGGCATCATCGCCGGCAGTTGCCCGGCGCTGCCGGGTAGCTGGTACCGGGCCGCCAGCCGGGATGACCTGCGGTCGCGGCGACCGTTTACCTTCCGGGCAGCCCCGGAAGGCCTCCCGGCCTCCCCTTCCCTCAACGCCCGACCCCGAGGTTCCGTGCCCAAGCGAAACTATGGCTTTGAGAAGCGACAGAAGGAGCTGGCCAAGGCCCAGAAACGGCAACAGAAGGCCGAGCGAAAGGCCGATCGCGGCACCGCATCGCCGGAGGAGGAGTCGCCCGATTCCCCCACGACCCCACCCACCGAAGGGGAGAGCTGAGCTCCTCCGGCCCCTCCCAGCGCTGCGAGTGGCGCGCCGGGCCGGACGTTCGAGCGATGACCCGCTGGCCTGGCGGCGCAACTGACCCGCAGTTTCACCGGGAGGTTCCCGCCATGCGACCTGCCCCCAGCCGGGTTCATGCCTGACCCTCAATCCGAGCCGAGCCTCAACCGGTCGATCGGACTCGTCATATTCGACCTGGATGGGGTGCTGTGCGACTGGCACCCGCACCGGCGCCTGGAGTTCCTGTCGCAGCTGAGCGGCAGGGATTCCGAGTGGATCCGGCGGACCATCTTCGACTCTGCTTTCGAGACCGCCGCGGAGACCGGTGCCTACCCGACCGGCGAGGCATATCTCGCCGGATTCAACCAGCAATTGGGGTTCGCGTTGAGCCGGCAACAATGGGTGACGGCCCGACAGGCGGCGATGCGCCCCAGACCGGCGATGCTGGCGCTGGTCCGCGCGCTACTCCGCCACGTTTCCGTGGCCGTGCTCACGAACAACGGCGCCCTGCTGCGGGAGACCCTGCCGGACCTGATCCCGGACCTGCATGCCCTGCTGGGCCAGCACATCCACGTGACCTGTGACCTCGGCGCCCGAAAACCCGATCCCACCGCATTCCTCCGGCTGCTGGACCACTATCGCCGTCTCCCCGAGGAGTCCCTCTTCATTGATGACAGCGAACGGAACGTCCAGGGGGCCCGCGCGGCCGGGTTGCAGGGGCTGTTGTTCACGGGTGAACCCGACCTGATCGAGCAACTCAAGGCCCGCTTTGCTGATATCGGTTGATCACTGTCGCGGGGGCGGGAGCGGTCAGCCGTCAGCCGTTGGCCCGCATTGCTTCCCGCACCATGGCCACCCGTCTCCCGCCCCTCATTCCCTCATTCCCTCATTCCCCAATTCCCAGATTCACCGGCATGCTCACCGCCGCTCCACGATGATTTCCAGCACCAGCGGTGTGATCATGATGCTCCCCGGGTCGCGCTCGGCCTCAGCCAGCTCCGCGGTGACCCGCGTGACCCACTCGGCGGACACCCGTCCCAGTTCGAATAGACGGCTGGCGTTGACCGCAACGAAGGCGGCAGGCCATTGCCAGGCCAGTTGACCGGGGGTCGCCGTGAACAGGTGCGGCCTGGTCGAGATCACGCTGAATCCGCTTCGCCGCAGCTCGCCCAGAAGGGCCGGCGCCACGTCCGGCTCCCCGCCGCTGTCGCGCCAGCTGGCCATGACCTCCTGCACGAACTCCTGTAGCGCCGCCCGCGGCGGCGCGAGGCGCCAGCTGCCATAGTCCGCGTACTCATGCAGCACCACCCGGCCACCCGGTCGGACCGACTCCCGGAGCCACCGCACCAGAGTCGCGACGGACGGCACGAAGGACGCGACCCACCGGCACCATGCCATGTCACAGCCGGGCTGCGGCGCCAGCTGCATCAGGTCTCCCTCGATCACCGACACCTGCGGGAGCCCCCGGGCAGCGGCCTCGCGCCGCAGCTCCTCGGCGAAACGCGGTGACCGTTCGACCGCCACCACTGCCCCGGCGGTACCGACCATCTCGGCCAGGTCCCAGGTGGCGTAGCCCGGCCCGGCGCCCACGTCCACCACGCGCCAGCCCGCGCGGAGCCCGGCTCGCCTCCAGGCACCCAGCATGACCTCACGCCAGGCCCGGTGCTGGACGCCGAGCCGAGCGATTTCGACCTGACCCGTGCCGAGCACATAGTCCCCTGCCGTGGGTGCCATTTGAATCTCCAAGGTGGATCGCCCCGGACGATGGGCCAGCCCGGTGCCCTTGTCTATCCGGATCTTGCGGCCAATGTTAGGGCGGTACAGCCCCAGGACACCTGGCGGAACCTGGTCTGGGACAGGTTTGCTGAACGGGAGTGCTGCATGGGCGTGATGGCCGAACGGCTGAACGCGGCGTTGGGGGATCGCTACGCCGTCGGCCAGGAGCTGGGCCACGGCGGCATGGCCACAGTGTACCTGGCCCACGTCACTCCGGCACGACCGCGAGGTTGCTCTGAAGCTGCTCCGCCCCGAGCTGGCCGCGATCCTCGGCCGGGAACGCTTCCTGGCCGAGATCCGGCTGACAGCCAAGCTCGATCATCCGCACATCCTCACCCTGATAGACTCCGGCGAGAACGACGGCCTGCTGTGGTACGTCCTGCCCTACATCCGGGGCGAGTCGCTGCGGCAGGCGCTGCAGCGGGAGCGCCAGCTCCCGGTGGACCGGGCCCTCACCATCGCCCGCGATGTGGCCGCCGCACTCGACCATGCCCACCGCCATGGCATCATCCACCGCGACGTGAAGCCCGAGAATGTCCTGATCCACGAGGGTGAGGCGATGCTGGCCGACTTCGGCATCGCCCTGGCGGTGAAGGAGGCGGGCGGCGAGCGGCTGACCGAGACCGGCCTCTCGCTCGGCACGCCGCAGTACATGAGTCCGGAGCAGGCTACCGCGGAGCGGCAGCTCGACGCCCGGAGCGATGTCTACAGCCTGGGG
>CALMOP010000280.1 GCA_937871775.1 uncultured Gemmatimonadota bacterium
TCCCCCGAACACCGATGCTGCCGTTCCGGCTCCGTTGCTGCTCTTCGCTCATGGCAACGCCGAGTTGGCGGACTACTGGGCAATCAGCTTCCATGAGCCTCGTCAGTGGGGAATGGGCGTGCTGCTGGTGGAGTACCCGGGGTACGGTCGTTCGGGTGGATCACCGTCGCGGACCTCGATCGGAGCGGCCTTCGCGGCGGCGTTTGAATGGGCCTCGACCCAGCCGGGGATCGATCCGCGCCGGATCATCGGCTACGGCCGGTCACTCGGCGGCGGGGCGATCGGGGATCTCAGCCGGGGGCGAGGTGGGCTGGCGGCCCTGATACTCGAGTCGTGCTTCACCCGGACCACGGCCTTCGCGTGGAGGGTCGGGGCACCGCCGTTCCTGGTGCGGGACCGGTTCGACAACCTCGCGGCGCTCGACCACTACGGCGGTCCGGTGCTGGTCCTGCATGGCGCCCAGGACGAAGTCATTCCGGTGGCGCACGGTCGCCAGCTGGCGGCCAGGGCGGGGGTGCCGCTGCAGCTGCTGCCCTGCGGTCACAACGATTGTCCCAGGCCGTGGGGTGAGATCAGGGGCTTCCTGACCGAACACTTGCTGCTGCCACAAGGATCGTAAGGCACCTTGCCCCACTTCGTGTCATTGCGAGCGGACACAGGCTGCGCAGGGCAGGAGGCGGCGGGGCGAGGATGCGAGCGGCGTGGTGCTCCCGCCGATCCCGATGACTCTCGCTACCGGGTACGAAACATCAGTTCGACCAGCTCGTCGTACATCGCCTCAGCCACGGCCGGGTCCTCGGCGCGGATGGCCTTCGAGGCGCAGTGCTTCAGGTGGTTCCGCAGCAGCTGGCGTCCGGTGCCTCTCATGGCCTCCTGGACCGAGGAGATCTGGGTAATCACGTCGGCACAGTAGCGCTGTTCCTCGACCATCTTCTGGAGTCCACGGATCTGGCCCTCGATCCGACGCAGCCGAGTCAGCACCCCGGCCTTTACCTCGGGATCCACGGCGACGGCGCGGCGACCGGACTCTTCTGCGCCGCAGGCGCAGCTGGTGGTCGGATGAGTCTCGGGCATGGTGGCTCCGTGGTGAGTGATGCGTGATGCGTAACGACTGACGCCTGACGGCTAACGGCCAGCGGCCAATGGCTTACCGCCGACAGCTGACCGAAGCCTCAGGCTGTTGGCCACCACACTGACGCTGCTCAACGCCATCGCGGCCGCGGCGAGGGCAGGGCTGGGGCGCCAGCCAAGCCACGGAATGAGGGCTCCGGCAGCGACGGGGATGCCGATGCTGTTGTAGGCCAGGGCCCAGAACAGGTTCTGGCGGATGATGCGCATCGTGGCACGGCTGAGCCGAATGGCGGTGCCAATTCCGCTCAGGTCGCCACGGACCAGGGTGATGGCGCCGGTGTCCATGGCCACGTCGGTTCCACTTCCCATCGCGATCCCGACGTCCGCCTGGGCGAGGGCGGGCGCGTCATTGATGCCATCGCCCGCCATGGCGACCGTGCGGCCAGCCTGCTGCAGGCGCCTCACCTCGGCCACCTTTTCCTCCGGAAGCATCTCGGCGATCACCTGATCCACCCCGACCTCCGTCCCCACGCGCTGGGCCACTTGGTGGCGGTCGCCCGACAACATGACCACCCGGATCCCGGCGGCGCGGAGCGTCGCGATCGCCGGGGCGCTGCCCGGCTTGATCGGGTCGGCGATGTCGAGGATTCCCGTGAGCTGGCCGTCCACGACTACGTGGACTACGGTCCCCCGGGTGCCGCTATCCACGGGGACGGGGAGTTTGAGCTGCTCCAGTAACCGCCGGTTGCCGATCGCAACCGTGTGCCCGTCCACGGTCCCCCGCACGCCGATGCCGGGCAAGGCCTCGACCCCGGAGGCCTCACCGAAGGGCAGTCGGCGCTGCTCAGCTAGGGCCACGATGGCCGCCCCGAGGGGGTGTTCGCTGCGCCGCTCCAGCGAGGCCGCCAGCCCGAGTAGCGTGGATTCATCAAGGGGTCCGGTCACCTGGATTCCCAGCAGCGACGGCCTGCCCTCCGTGATCGTGCCGGTCTTGTCGAGCACGACCGTATCCACCTGGCCGGCCCGTTCCAGTGCCTCGCCGCCCCGGATCAGTACGCCGAGCTCGGCCCCGCGTCCGGTCGCGACCAGCACCGCGGTCGGGACGGCAAGACCCATGGCGCAGGGACAGGCAATGATGAGGACCGACACCGCCGAGACCATCGCGTTGAGCGCCCGGGGCTCGGGGCCCAGCTGCCACCATCCGACAAAGGTGAGCAGGGCGAGGGCCATGATGGTCGGCACGAAGATGGCAGAGATTCGATCCGCCAACCGCTGAATGGGGGCCTTCGCGCTCTGGGCATCGCGGACCAACCTGAGAATGCTGGAGAGCACGGTGTCCCGTCCGACCCGGAGGGCGCGCATTCTGAGGGTCCCGGAGCCATTGAGCGTACCGCCAACGAGGGCCCCCCCCGGTCCCCGGGTCACCGGCATTGGCTCCCCGGTCAGCATTGATTCGTCGACCAGGCTCACCCCTTCCACCACGGCACCATCCACGGGAATACGCTGTCCGGGCCGGATGATGAGCTCGTCGCCGGGGAGGACCGCAGCCAGGGGCACCACGGATTCGGTGCCGCGGCGGAGGACGGTGGCGGTGTCGGGGCGGAGCCCGGCAAGTCGCCGGATGGAGGCGCCGGTCCGATAACGGGCCCGGGCTTCCAAGTAGTTGCCCAGGAGCACCAGCGCCACGATCCAGACCCCGGCCTCATAGTACACGTCCGCGGGCAGCCCACGACGGGTGAATGACCCCGGTGCGATGGTCGCGGCCAGGCTGAATAGGAAGGCGGCACCGGTGCCGACCGCGATGAGGGTGTTCATGTCGGCGCCGCGATGGCGTGCGGCGGCCCAGGCCCGGCGATAGAAGTGCTGCCCGGCCCAGCCGACCACCGGGACCGAGACCGCCAGCAGGGCCCAGCGCAGCACATCCGGGGAGAGGCTGAAGAGACCCGGGAGGAGGTCGCGGACCGGCGTTCCAAGCCACATCATCAGTCGCATGAAGGGATCAGCTGCGGCGTGATGTCGCGGCTCCATCAGGGGCATGCTCAGCAGCATAGCCAACACTGCGCCGACCAGACTCACCGCGACCCTCAACCTGAGGCGGCGGGCCTCACGCGCCTGATCCCGGTCTTCCAGGTCGAGCTCCTGTTCGACCGTGAGGTCCGGTGATGGTAGCTCAGCGCCGTATCCGGCCTGCTGCACCACGTGCATGAGGTCGTGCGGCGAGGTGCGCTCCGGTTGGTATCGAACGCTGGCGGAGTGGGTCATGAGGTTAACATTCGCCTGGAGCACTCCGGGGGCGTGCTCGAGCGAGCGCTGCACCCGAGCGCTGCACGCGGCGCAGGTCATCCCGGAGACCCGCAAGGTGGCGTCAGCCACTGGTGACCCCTTCGACCCGGTAGCCAGCAGCCTCGATGGCGGACCGTACCTGCTCGGTGGTGGAAGAATCCTGCACTCGGGCCTCGACCCGACCGATCTGGACCGACTTGATTTCGGCGCCGGGCACGGCCGAAACGGCCGCGTTCACCGCGTTGAGGCAGTGCCCGCAGGTCATTCCGGTGACCGCGATAGTGATTTCAGTCATACGCTTAGCCGGTTTTCGGGTGGCAGAAAGTTGGTGCGATTGCCCCAACAATATGCCATACCCATCCCGGGTATACAAGTAGGGGGTGGGGGTATCACTAGAAACGAGCTGTTTTCGGGGGCACGGACCCTGCTCGTCGGAGAGCGTATGCCCATTGGTGAAGCGGACTTCCGGGCTCTCATCCCGCTGCTTCCTCAGGAGACGCGGATCCAGGATCTCGAGGTTCTGGGGTCCTGGTTCGAGGCGCTGCGTGATGCGCTAGGGTGTGAGGTGCCCGGTGAGTTGCTGGCGCTGTGGGTGTATTCGCAGACAGGCACCCCGGTCTTGGTGGGGCCACAGCCGATGGATCGAGACCATTTCGACCCCCCGCGCGCCGATCCCCAGATCCAGCCGAACGAGCTCGAAGACTTCGACACCCAGATTCGGCGCGTGGGTTATGGCTCGGTGATGCTATGCCCGGTGCGGATCGGTGGGCGGGACGTCGGCCTGCTGCTGGTCGCGTCCTTCACACCCCACCTGTTCGGCCGGCGGGCCGAAAGCATGGTGGATCTGGCATTGGGCGTGATCGGCCCGGTTCTGAGGCGGATCGCAGAGGCGAGCGGCGGAGAGGCATACGATGCCGCGGCCGCTCCGGGCGAGCCGGCTCCCTCGCCAGCATCGGAGGCCGCCGAGGAAGTCGGATCGAGGCTGCCGATTCCGGTCGGGCGTCTGCTTGAAGCGACCGCCCGGTCCGACGCTCCTGTGGCTTCGCTCCCGCCAGTGGCCCGTCCTCACCCGGTGCCGGCGTACTTGTTCGAGTCGCTTTCCGAGGCGATCAGCGGGGCGGGCACGCCGCGAGACATGCTGCTCGCGCTGTCTTTCGCGCTCCAGCCGGTGCTGCCGCACGATTCCTACGAGTTGCTGGTCCCCGACGGGTCAGCAGAATTCTGCTACCGGCTGGCGCTGCAGGGGCACGGCGTGCTGTGGAGCGACCCGACCCTGATCTGGCCTCGGGAGGCGTTCGATCCGACACTGCTGTTCGGGGAGCGGAACCTGATCCTGCTGGCGGACGCCGACACACCGGACGGGGCACCGGTTCCTGAACTGGTGACGGTGCGGGGGCGGGAGGAGGCGCCGCGGAGTCTGATCGGAGTGACCCTGCGGATGGTCGAGCGCCCAGTAGGGTATTTCCTGCTCGGCAGTCACGAGCCCGGCCACTACCGCCAGGAGGACCTGGCGCTGCTGGATCGGGTGGGGGCCCTGCTCGCGCCCCGGGTCGAGGGCCTGGTGTATCAGTGGTCGAGCGCCGTCTTGCAGGGTCAGGTGATCGCGGCGCAGGCGGCGGCGGCGCACCTGGCCTCGCTGGCTGCGGCGCTGGCCACGACCCCGCTGCTGGGGCCGGAGGGAACCTATTTCACGGAGGCAGCCGGAGGCGTGCTGCCAATCGCCGAGTTGGAGTTTGCCCTGCGCCTGCCGGACGAGGACCGAGTGGTGGTAGTTCAGCCGGGCCAGGTCCAGTCGTTAAGCCAGCTGCCCCGTCGCGACATTGAGGGGTCGGGCCTCGCAGCCGTGATCCGCGGTGAGGAGCCGTTTCTGCTCTCGAGCGACCAGGATTCCGTTGCGGTCCTGGTGGTGCCGCTCCGGGTTGGCGGCAGGATCATCGGGGTGATGGCGGTGACCCCGAGCGGCAAGGAGCCGCTGACCGAGGCGCACGCTGGACCGGCGCAGCAGCTGGCCGACCTGGCCGCGCCCCACCTCGAGCTGGCGCGGCAGTCGATCCCCCGCGGCGTCGAGCGCTCGCCAAGGGCCCGGCCGGACTTGAGGCTGGATCGGTAGAGGCTTAGGAGGTTGTAGGGGCGGGGCAAGGCTCCGGGGCGGAGCATTGCTGCGGGGCGGAGCATTGCTCCGCCCCTACAACCCCCTCGCTTCGCCTCCTCGAGTCCTCGCCCCCAGATGCGCCGGTGGTGGAGTGCCCGCTTCCTCCTTGGCCCATCGGAAGAAGATCACCCCGAAGCCGAACCAGATCGGCAGGTCCCCGATGATCTTCATGAGGAGCCCCGCGACCTGCTGGTCCTGCTGGGCGGTGAGGATCGGCCAGATCCGAGGGGCCAGCTCGTAGGTCGCGTAGAGGGGGTAGTCCGCGAAGGTGAGAAACGCCGACGGGATGATCGGCACCAGGGTGGAGAGGAACAGATAGCCCAGCTTCAGCGGTCGGCGGAGACGCACCACCGCGGGTGACGGGCCCATGACGGGCCACCACAGGAACAGCCCACCCACCAGCCAGCCCAGGTCGATCAGCATCGCCCCCACCTGGGACCGCATGGCTGCGTCAACGATGGCCGGAACATGGGTGGCCAGCAGAATCGCATTGAAAACCGCCAACCCCAGCCAGGGGCGGGCTCCGACGGCCAGGGCTAGGGCCAGGCGGGGCCGTTCGAGGGCCCGGCGCATGGCAGCGTCCGGAATCCCCAGGATGAGGCACGGCGGCGCCACCAGCGACAGGAGGATGTAGGTGACGGTGTGGAAGCTGGCGAGGTACCCTGCGCCGAGCGCACCGATGGGCCAGTCGAGGGCCAGCCAGATGCAGAATACTCCGCTGGCGTACCAGGCGGTGTGCTGCCCTGGTGGCGGCGCAGCCGCGCCGCCGACGGACTCGAGCCGCCGGATCCGCAGGTACCAGAGCGACAGCAGGCCAACCAGGAGCCACACCCCGGGGTAGGGGCGCCAGGCCCAGGTCCATGGTTGCCCCGTGGCGGAGCACCACCACTGCATGCTCAGCCGCCCTGGGCCAGTAGCCTGAGGTCGTGGGCCCAGTCGGCCTGGCGAATGCCGAACGGATACACCACGTGGGCCGAGTCATCGCGGGTGAAGGCCAGCACCAGCGCCGGATGCCCGATGGTGTAGTTGACGGGATCGGTGCCCGTCTCTTTCTCAGGGGTACCCATCCGGAGTTGCGCCAGGGCGGCGTTGATCGCACTGTCGCTACCGACCAACCCGATAAAGCGCGGGTCAAACTTGTCCAGCCAGCGGCGCATCACGTCAGGCGTGTCCCGTGCCGGGTCGGTCGTGACAAAGACCACCTTGAGCTGGTTGTTTACCTCCGGACCCAGGCGAGACATCGCAGCGGCGATGTTGGCCAGATGGACCGGGCAGATGTCGGGGCAGTGGGTGTAGCCGAAGAACAGCAGAGTCACGAAACCCTTGGTTTCCTGACGGAAGTTGAACGCCTGCCCCGCAGTGGTGGTGAGGGTGAAGTCGGGTTTGGGAATCGGTTGACCCAGCTGCGGTCCGGCCAACCCTGCGGGATCGAAGCGGTGGAGGCCGGTGCGGCGGCATCCGGAAACGCCCAGCACGCCGAGCAACACGGGAAGCAGCAGCGCGAGGGCGCGGGGACCGGGAAGACGTTGACCCATAACGAGGACCTCGACTAGAGACGGGGGGCGGGGAGGGCGACGAGCACTGCAGTCGCACCCAGCAACAATAGCCCGAGCAGCAGTTCCAGCGACATCGAGCGTTGCAACGTCCGGCTGGCAGCCGCGGTGCCCAACCGGGGGGTGAGCTGGCGCCAATTCCAGGCGCCAAACCCCAGCGTGGCGGCGAGCAGGGCGGTCTTCACCAGCAGGGTCCTGCCATACAGAGTGCCGATCAGGCTGGCGAGGTCTCCCACATATCCATACGCCAACAGCAGGCCAGCGCCGACCGCGGTTCCGGCACCGAGCAATGCTACCCGGGAGAATGCGGCGATCAGCCGGGTGACAGCCTGATGATCCTCAGCCGCGGTGGCATGCCGGACCACCGCTATCAGGGCCGCGGCGAGGGTGCCGAGCCAGATGCCACCGCCGAGCAGGTGCAGGGTGTGGAGCCCGAGGCCCAACGACGCGCCCCAGGGGTGTTCCCGAGCATGACCGGTCAGGGGGGAGGTAGCCGCGGCCGCGAACGCCGCGAGCCCGAGCCAGGTGGTCGCCGCGGTTCGCCGCGGCTGCACCCGCGCGATAAGGACCATTCCGAGTCCCAGCAGCGCCGCGCCGATCTGCATGCGCCAGGCGCGGCCCCAGGTGGTCTTGAGCAGGACAGCACTCAGCGCATCGCGAGTCAGCGGCTCACCCGGGTCCAGAAACGACTCAACCTGGCCATACCCGCGGAGCAGGTGCGCAAAGAGCAGGAGGGACACCATGGTGAGCGCCAGCCGCCAGGTCCCGATAAGAGCGCGGACTCCCATCGCGGAGTCCTGGTCCCAGCGGGGGCGGAGGGCCGCGAAGACCGCGGCCCCGATCACACCGAGGGTGCTGAGGTAGGCCAGCCAGCGCCCGACCGCATACAGATCGAGCGGCAGGCTGCCGGCTTCCTGATGCACGTCAGGGCTTGGGCTGGGCCGAGAGGTCGACGGTGAAGAGATACATGCCACGGACCACATGACCGTCAGCGGATCCGGTCTTCCACATGACCATGTACTTCCCGGGCTCGAGTTTGACCGGGACCGGCCCGGCAACCGAGAGTGTATCGTCGGTGGCAGCCATCTTGACCACCGCCACGGGGGAGTGATCCTCTTTCATGAGCGTGGCACCGGACAGGGCTACCTCCGGCTTTTCGTTGAACCAGAGCCGCACCTGTTTCGGCGTCTCGGTGATGGTCCCGTCTATTGCCGGATCGGCCTTCTCGAGGTGGGTGTGCAGCCGGGGGGCCGGGAGCGTGAGCGTGGCAAGAGCGCCAAGGACGAACGTCGGGACCCGCATGGAACTCCTCCAGATGTGGTGCTCGCGCCGGTCGCCCCTCCGGCGTGAAAGGGTAGGTATTCTAATACCTCGGCCGGTTGCCACGCACTGAAAGGTCATCATGGAGCTACTGAACTCGGCCGGGGTGCCTGGTGGCTGCAGATCCGGTCCCGCCGGCCCGGTATTCCTGTTCCTGTTCGTAGCGGCCATCGGGGTTGGTTGCGGCGGCCAGTTGCCGCGGCCGCCTCTGGCCGAACGGGGCGGCCTGCAGGTGCTCTCCGGATACGCCTACCCCACCGTTGGCGAAGCGGGTGCAGCGTACCTTCACATTCGCAATTCCGCTGACCTCCCTGACACCCTGTTCGCGGTGCAGAACGAAGGGCAGAGCGGGATGCTGATGACCACAGAGGGTACCCGGATGATCATGGTGGTGAGCGCCACGATCGCTCCCGGGTCCGAAATCGCGATGCGCCCGGGCGGGATGCACCTCATGTTCGAGGGGCTCAGCCGCCCGGTGGCGGTCGGGGATACGGTGCGGCTGAGCCTTCGCTTTGCCCGGGCGGGCGAACTGGGTGTGCTGGTGCCGGTGGTCGCGTACGGGGAGATGCCCTGACATGGAGGTGTGACAGCTTGGGGAAACCGTCGGGATGCTGCGACGGGAAGGCTCACTCCGTGAGGGTGTCGGGCATCACCAGCGGGGCTGGGCGGACCGGTTTTCGGTCGTCGTCGCTCGGTGCGGCGAGCAGTTTCTGGACGCTTTGCGTCGGCGCCGGTGCAGGTTGGGTGCAGCGGTTGCTGCGATCACGCGGCGGGCCCCATTGTGACGCGCTTCAGCCCGAACGACAGGATCAGCAGCAGGCCGAAGACGCAGACAACCACCGGGCCGGTCGGCAGGTCGTAGTGGAACGACAGGAAGATCCCCGCGGTGGAGGCGATCATGCCGGCGATCCATGCGATGATCGTGAGCGGGCGCCACCGCTCGGCGAACTGGTAGGCGATCGCGGCCGGCACCACCAGGAACGAGAACACCAGCAGTACCCCGACGATGGGGACGGAGAAGGTGATGACGACCCCAAAGCTGAGATAGAACCAGAAGTCCCACCAGCGGATGTTCCAGCCCTCTCGGGTGGCCTTCTCGGGGTCCAGGCTGATGGTGCAGAATCGTTGCCGCATGATATAGTGGAAGATCCCCACCAGGACATAGACCACCGCCAGCCGCCCGATCGGGGCCCAGCCGACCCAGAGCAGACTGCCGACCAGGATGTCCTTGATCGCCTCGCCGCCACGGGGAGCCTGGTCCGCCACCAGCAGCGCCGCCGCCGAGGCGACCACAAATACGATGCCGATGATGGCCTCCTGTGGTACCCGGGTCTTGGTCTTGGAACGGGTGAGCGCGAACAGCACCGCTCCCAGGGAGGTGAACCCCAGCGCGTACCAGAAGCTGGCCGGGGCATCCGGCTCGTGGCCGGCGAACACCGCCACGGTCGACCCCAGGGCGGCCATCTGGGCGAGTGAGAGATCGACGAAGATCACCTCGCGACCGATGACGTGGAGCCCGAGATAGGAGTGGATGGCCACTATCACCATGCAGGCGACCAGGGGCGCCAACCAGAGGCTGTGGATCAGACTGTCGAGCATCACGACGCTCCGGTCTTGAAGGCGGCGGCCAGGCCGCTCACCCAGCTGTTTATCAGGTCGAAGTAGGTCTCCACCCCCGGGGCGCCGTGGGTGTTCTCCGGCACGACTACGGCCCGGGCCCCGGTCTTCTCGGCGACCTGCTGAATCTGGTTGTGGTCGAAGTAATTTGACGCGAACAGCACGGGGATCTTGCGCTCTTTCATCAGGGCGATGACCTCCTCAACGTGGCGTGGCGTCGGCGGAATCCCCGGCTTCGCCTCGATGTACTCGGCGCAGGTCACCCCGAAACGGCGGCTGAAGTAGGCCCACTCCTTGTGGTAGCAGGCCATCTCCCGGCCCCGGAAGGCTTCAGCGGCCTTGAGCCAGCCGCCCAAACGGTCCGACAGCGGCTGGCCCTTGAACCTGGTGGCGCGGAGAAAACTCATGAGCT
>CALMOP010000281.1 GCA_937871775.1 uncultured Gemmatimonadota bacterium
GGCGCCGACTACCTCAATGCGCCGCTGACCCGGGAGCAGTACGCTGGGTTCGTGGCGGCGCTGATCGCGGGGGATCAGTTCGCCGGCCATGCCTTCGACCAGGTTCCCTATTTCGAAGGCTGCCTGCCGATCGAGGAGATGGCCCGCCGTGGCGTTGACACCATGCGATTCGGTCCGCTCAAGCCGGTCGGCCTGCCCGGTCCCCGGACCGGCCGGCCGGCCTACGCCGTGGTGCAGCTGCGACGCGAGGACCGGGCCGGTCAGATGTGGAACCTGGTCGGCTTCCAGACCCGGCTCCGGATTCCCGAGCAGGAGCGGGTGTTCCGGACGATTCCCGGATTCGCGGCCGCGGAGTTCCTCCGGTATGGCAGCATCCATCGGAACACCTACATCAACAGTCCCGCCATGCTGGGCCCGGCGCTCACGGCGCGTGATGACGACCGGCTGTTCTTCGCGGGCCAGTGCACCGGGGTGGAGGGCTACACCGAATCACTGGGCACCGGACTGCTGGCAGGGATCAACCTGGCCCGACGGTTGGCGGGTCAGCCGCCGACCATCCCCCCGGCCACGACCATGCTGGGCGGCCTGTACCGCTATCTTCGGGAAGCCGATCCAGCGCATTTCCAGCCGATGAACGCCAATTTCGGATTGCTGGATCCGCTGGAGCACTCCCCGGCTCGGCGGCCCCGCGGGAAAGCCGGGAAGGACGACCGGAAGCAGGCGCTGATAGAGCGCGCCCGGCGGGACTTCCAGGATTGGCTGACACTGGTCCGCCCGGCGGATCGAGGACGTGCCGAAACAGAGCGGTGAGGAGGCCGGCCGTGGAGGAGGACGCTCGTCGGGATGTCGTCGACGGTCCCGTGGTCAGCGGTCGTCCCAGGGCCGGCGCACCCAGCCGGCCCGAGGTCCGGGCCTTCCTGGAGCATCTGGAAAAAGAGCGCCAGGTGTCTCCCCACACCTGGAAGGCCTACGCCCGCGATCTGGCGGCGTTCACCAGGTTCCTGGATCGGCACCATGATGGGGACTGGGACTTCACCCGGGTGGATCGGCTGGGGCTCCGGGGATTCCTGGGAGAATTGACCCGGCAAGGCCTGGGCAAGCGGTCCATCGCGCGGGCCCTCTCCTCGATTCGCTCGCTGTACCGCTATCTGCAGGTCCATCATGGCCTGGTGCGCTCCCCGGTGCGGGCCGCCCGGGCGCCCCGACTGGGCCGAACCCTGCCCGGATACCTGGATCTGCCCCGGACCGAGACGGTGTTCGCCACGGCCGAGGCGCGGGCGGCGGCCGACGATCCGGCCGCGGTCCGGGACCTGGCGATCCTGGAGCTGTTCTACTCCAGTGGGCTCCGGCTGTCGGAACTGGTGGGTGTCGACCTGCACGACCTCGACCTGCTGAGCGATCAGGTCAAGGTGCGAGGTAAGGGACGCAAGGAGCGGCTGGTGCCGGTGGGCTCCCGAGCGAGCCGGGCGCTGCGGCGCTACCTTGAGGCCCGCGAAGTCTGGGCCGGGCGGGTCGGTGCGGATCGGGCGGCGGTCTTCCTGGGTCGCCGCGGACGGCGGCTGTCGCCGCGGATGGTGCAGCGGATCGTGCATCGGGCCCTGGACGGGGTGGGAGGCGAGGCGCTGAAGGTCCACTCGTTGCGCCACAGCTTCGCGACCCACATGCTCGACGCCGGGGCGGACCTCAGAGCGGTGCAGGAGCTGCTGGGTCACGCCAGCCTGAACACCACCCAGATCTACACCCACACCAGCGTGGAACGGTTGAAGAAGGTCTACCAGCAGGCGCACCCGCGGGCGTAGGGGCGCCGGGGCGACCCGTCGGGTCGTCCCTCCTCGCCCTGCAGCCGCGCTGCGCCGGGGGATACGATGTCGGGTTATCATGGCACGACGATCCTGGCGGTGCGAAAAGCCGGCCGGGTCGCCCTGGGCGGCGACGGCCAGGTCAGCATCGGGGATACCGTGGTCAAGGCGACCGCCACCAAGGTCCGCGCCCTCAAGGGGGGCAAGGTTCTGGCCGGGTTCGCCGGCTCGGTGGCCGACGCCATCACCCTGTACGAGAAGTTCGAGGAGAAGCTGGATCGTTATCCCGGAAACCTCCCCCGCGCCGCGGTGGAGCTGGCCAAGGACTGGCGCAGCGACCGGGTCCTCAGGCGACTGGAGGCGCTGCTGGTCCTGGCGGACCGGGAGCACACCTTTCTCTTGTCGGGTGGAGGGGAGCTGATCGAGCCGGACGATGGCATTCTGGCCGCGGGCTCCGGGGGGAACTACGCCCTCGCGGCCGCTCGGGCCCTGCTGCCGGAGGAGCGGTACACGGCACGGGACATCGTGCAACGGTCATTGGAGATCGCGGCCGACATCTGCGTGTTCACCAATCGCCACCTGACCATTCTGGAGCTGTAGTGCATCGCTTGCCGCGGACCGCCCTCGCTGGTCGCCCGGCGGGGCCGGGACGGAACCTGCCATGACCACCCCCGACACCCCCGCTCCCGACGCTCCGCCCCCCTGGCTGGAGGAGCTCCCGCCCCGGCAGATCGTGCAGGCGCTGGATCGCTACATCGTGGGGCAGGAGGCGGCAAAGCGGGCGGTGGCCATCGCCATCCGGAATCGCTGGCGGCGGTCCCAGGCGCCGGACGAGATCCGCGATGAGATCATGCCCTACAACATCATCCTGATCGGGCCCACCGGGGTGGGCAAGACCGAGGTGGCCCGGCGCCTGGCCCGGCTGGCAGGGGCGCCGTTCGTCAAGGTGGAGGCGTCCAAGTTCACCGAGGTGGGCTACGTGGGGCGGGACGCGGAATCAATGGTGCGGGACCTGGTCGATGCCGCCATCAACATGGTGCGGACCGAGCGGGAGGACGAGGTCTATCCCCAGGCCGAAGAGCGGGCCGAAGAGCGGCTGCTCGACATCCTGCTGCCCCCGCCGGTCCCGGCTCGGCCCGAACGCGGCGAACCCCCGGAGGGAACGGGGCGACCGGCGATCTTCGTGGTGGGGCCGGCGGGACAGGCCCGCTCGGAACCCGCCGCGGACGGTGAGGACGAGCGGCGCTCCCGGTCCCGGGAGAAGCTCCGGCAGATGCTGCGGGACGGGAAGCTGGACGACCGTGAAGTGGAGATCGAGGTCACCCCGCAGGGGTACCCGATGCTGGAAATGATGCAGCCCCCCCAGGGCATGGAGGGGGAGCAGGCCAACTTCATGGAGATGCTGCAGGACATGCTGCCGCGGCGCAAGAAGCGACGCATCGTCCGGATCCCCGAGGCTCGGCGCATCCTGATCGACGAGGAACTCAAGAAGCTCGTGGACATGGACGACGTGGTGAATGAGGCGCTGGACCGCGCCGAGAATCACGGCATGATCTTCGTCGACGAAATCGACAAGATTGCCGGGGAGCGGGGTACGGCGGTGGGCCCCGACGTTTCCCGCGAAGGGGTGCAGCGGGACCTGCTGCCCATCGTCGAGGGGTGTACCGTCCAGACCCGGTACGGCTACATCCGGACCGACCACATCCTGTTCGTCGCGGCCGGGGCTTTTCACGTCTCCAAACCCTCCGACCTGATTCCCGAGCTGCAGGGACGGTTTCCGATCCGGGTGGAGCTGACTCCGCTGACCGAGGCGGACTTCATCCGGATCATGACCGAGCCGGAGAATGCGCTCACCCGCCAGTATCAGGCCCTGGTGGCGGCCGAAGGGGCCAGTCTCGAGTTCACGTCCGACGGGGTGGAGGAAGTCGCCCGGATCGCCTGGCTGGCCAACGACCGGATGGAGAACATCGGGGCGCGGCGGCTGCACACCGTCATGTCCGCCGTAATGGACGAGGTGCTGTTCGAGTTGCCGGATTACCCCGAGAAGCGGATCGTGTTCGACCGGGCGACGGTCCGGCAACGACTGGCCAAAATCATCGATGACGATGATCTCCGGCGCTACATCCTGTAGGGCCGGTCCCCGCTCGCCCCGGCGGCCATGAGTGAACTGGAGCAGGCCCGCGCGCTGGCCCTCGCCGCCGGCCTGGTGCTGCGGGAGCGGCAGCCCGGCGCGACGAGTCGCGCCAAGCCGGATGGCTCACCGGTCAGCGACGCCGATCTCGCCGCCAACCAGGTCATCATCGAGGGTCTGCGCACCAGCTTTCCCGGGGACCGGGTGGTCAGCGAGGAGGCCGACGACGCCGTACCGGCGGCCATCGGCGCCGGCCGGACCTGGCTGGTGGATCCCCTGGACGGCACCCGGGACTACCTGGCAGGGTCGCCGGAGTTCGCGGTCCATATCGCGCTGCTCGAGCAGGCGCGGCCGGTCCTCGCGGTGGTGCACCACCCAGCGACCGGCCGGCTGTACGAGGCGCTCGCCGGCCGGGGCGCCTTCCGCGGCCTCGGCGGGGACCGGGGGCGGCTCCGGGCGTCGCAGGTCGGGGAGCTGGCCGAGCTTCGGGTCGGGGTGAGCCGCCTGGCCCCAGGCCCGGCCCTGTCCGCCCTGCTGGCCGAAACCAGCCTGGGTCAGCGGGCGGTGGCCATGGGAGCCTCCGTGAAGCTGACGGCCGTGGCGGAATCCACCCTCGATGCCACCCTGTGCCTCCACGGCGGTGAGAAGCTGTGGGACAGCTGCGCACCCGCGCTGATCATCCTGGAAGCCGGGGGCCAGGTCACCGACGTGGATGGTCGGTCGCTCCGCTGGGACGGGCCACTGGAGCACCGGCGCGGGATCGTGACCTCGAACGGCAGAGTCCACCAGGGCCTGTGCGACCTCGCGGTCCGCTATTGGGAACGGCGATGAGCCTGATCCTCGTGGACGGTATCGATGGCAGCGGCAAGACCCGCCTGGCGGACCGGCTGGCCAAGTTGCTGCGCCAGGCGGGCGGGCAGCTGACGCTGCTGCACGTGGATGACTACCGCCGGACCGTGAACTGGTCCGACCCTCGCGGGGAGCTGGAACTCTACTGGCAGGAGTATTTCGATCTGGCGGCCCTCGACGCCGACATCGGCGAGCACCAGTCCGCCGGCCACCTGGTCCTGGTCGAAGGCATCTTCACCTGCCGGCTGGCCGCGGCTGCCACGGGGGCCCTCATTTATCTCGAGGTCGACTTCGCCGAGGCCCGGCGTCGCATCGAGGCTCGGGACACC
>CALMOP010000282.1 GCA_937871775.1 uncultured Gemmatimonadota bacterium
GTCTGATTCAGCGGGCCGGAGAGGCGGGGAAGCGCACCGGCCCGCGCGCGGGGGAACCGGCGAGCGGCACGGGAGCCACCACCCCGAGCCGGTCGGAAGGCACCGCCCTGGAGCGGATCCTGCGGCAGATCGAGGAGGTGCAGCGCCGGCAGCAGGCCGGTCGGACCGCCATGACGCCAGCCAGGAAGGCGGCGCCATCACCTGCCGCGAAGCCAGTTTCCCGTCAGGCCCCCCCTGCCAGGCGTACGACGCCGGCCAGTCGTCCACCGGTCATCCAGGATGAACGCGGGCCCCTGGGTCGCAAGAGCAGTCGCAGCCTGGAGGCTGCGCCAGATATCGAAGACCGCACCTCGCTGGAAGAGCAGGGGGTCCGGACCCCGCAGGCTCGGGTGCAGCGGCCTCCGCCGGCGGATCGGCCGGTGGATCAGGACGAGGGCGCCGAGGCGCTGGTCGAGCGGAGGATTCTGGAGGCCGAGCAGCGTAACCGGCCACTGTCGGCGGCGGATCACCGTCGATTCCGTGAGCAGGTGGTGGGGGAAGCCGCGCAGGACGCGCAAGCCGCGGTTGCCACTGCTCAGGACACGCGTACCAAGCAGCTTCGGGACGCGATCGTCTGGCGGGAGATCCTGGGTCCACCGAGGAGCCTGGCGGAGTTGGAGTAACAAAGACGAGGGCGGCCCCGGTGGCCGCCCTCGATGCGTCGGACCTGCACGCGTTGCCAAACCTCTAGCCAAGTTGATGTTGTAGGCCGCTCGCCCGAGTGGCGGAATGGCAGGCGCAGCGGACTCAAGAGGCCTTTCTGCCTTCCGGGCATCCCCAGCCATTCCCCCTAACCCCTTCCAGACCAATACCCCTGGCGCACGATGGCCGGGAGTGACGGCTGCCTATTCCGGGGTAGTCGCGGATGAGATAGCCACAAGAATGCCACAGTCGTGGTGGCCGGCTCGGCGCAAGCCTGAACACTTGTGCCGGCCCGTCTGGCGCAACCAAGTGGCCTCGTCTCGGGGGCCGGTCTGACCCCGGATGAGAATGCCGTTGTGCTGGCTGCGTATTCATGCTGAAGGGGTTATACGCCGCCGATCTTTGAGTCGTCAACAACGGGAGGTTCAGATGTGGTATTTTGTCCTATTTGCGGGGAGCTGGCTGTCAGGCAGGTTCCTCATCGCCGCTGGAATTCTTAACCACAACGAAACTCTGGTGTCGGACCAGAAGTAGCCTGAACAGGGTCGTTCCACGACTGGCGCCGGATCTTTGAGTCGTCCAAAACGGGAGGTTCAGATGTGGTATTTCGTCCTATCCGCGGGGAGCTGGCTCTCAGGCAGGTTTCTCATCGCCGCTGGAGTCGTTCTTAACCACAACGAAACTCTGGCGTCGGACCAGAAGTAGCCGGAGTGGCGTCGTGTCCCCCACCACGCGTGGTTCGGCCAATCGCGTGAACATGGTGCGAGTTCTGTTCGGGCGCTTGCGGGTACAGTTCCTGGTTCTCTTCGGAACCGCCGCATGGTCGCGGGGCCATTACGGACGAGCGGAGCCATGGCTCACCCGGGCCTTGGCCGTCGCCGAAACAGTCTACCAGGACGACGACGCCAAGTTGCAGGTCGTTCTCAACCGCCTGGCGTTGCTCTACAAGGACATGGCCCGGTACGACGAAGCCAGTGCTCTCAACCACAGAGCGCTGGCTTTATTGCGTCGGAGCCTCGGGCCGGCACACCCGGATGTCGCGACCGTGTACCATAACCTCGGTGGGATTGAGCACGCCCGCGGCCGGCCGGAGGATGGCGAACCGTTTGCGCGGCGCGGCGTGGCTCTGCGCGAGGAGGCGCTGGGTACCCAGCATCCGACCGTTGCGGCAGACCTGGTCGCGTTGGCTGCCCTGCTCGATAGTCAGGGCAAGGATTCGGAGGCCGAGACCTTGTACGTCCGTGGGCTCGCAATCCTGGAGCGCACCGTTGGGCCTCGGCACGCCGATGTGGCCGCGGCGCTGAACAATCTCGGCGCCCTCTATCTGCGCCAGGGTGACGCCCCGCGGGCCGAACCCATTCTGCAGAGAGCGCTTGCCACCAAGGAAAGACTCCTGGGTCCGCGCCACCCCGATGTCGCGGTGACCCTCAACAATCTGGCAGCGCTCCACAGACTGCACGGCGATGCTCGCCACGCGGTTGCCCTGTACGACCGGGCTCTCTCCATTTTCACAGTGGCACTCGGGGAATCACATCCGAAGGTCCTCACGTGCCGCACGAACCGGGACCGTGCCGTTGCAGAGGCCCGGACGGGCCAGCGGTTGCATACGCGCCCATGCGCCCCCGAGGTTCTGTGATAAGCCGCTCGGCGCCGACAGGCGCCGCGTCTCCGGGCCGAACCACGATCCGGTCCCCAGCCTTGGCACCCTTTAGCAGCAGGACTTGGCCGTGGGCGAATGCCACAAGATGGCCACATCGGCGCCTCCGCAGAGTACAACCAAGCCAGCCTCGCAGTTGACGAAGTCGCAGTCGGAGTAGAACTTGCATCCCGCTCGCCCGAGTGGCGGAATGGCAGACGCAGCGGACTCAAAATCCGCCGGGGGCAACCCCGTGCGAGTTCGACTCTCGCCTCGGGCATTCACAACGTTGGCTGACTCCTGGACTTGGTGGAGGCAGGCATGAGCTCGCACCTCGGAGTCTCGGTCCAGCGCCGACCGCACGGTGGCGGCTCGGCGTCAGCAGGGCCGGCCGTTCCGCTGCTTCTCGCTGCAGGGTCGCGCCCACCAATCTGATGATCTCGCTCTGCTGGCTGCACCTCGCGGCCTGCGGCGCGCCCGCGTCGCCGACCCGGGTGCCCTTCACCGGCAACCGCTACGCCGTCATCACCTGTGCCGCCTGAGGGCTCCCTGGACCAGCGTGTCGCTGCCACCTCCCGCCCCACCAGGGTCCGGTGGCTGGTGCTGGCGCTGCTGTGCCTGGTGGCCTTCGTCGGGTACGTGCTCCGAACCAATCTCTCGATCGCCGCCCCGGCCATGCTCAAGGATCTCGGGCTGTCGGAGCTGCAACTCGGCCTGGTCTTCTCGGCGAATGCCTGGGCCTACGCGATGTTCCAGTTTCCTGGCGGGCTGCTGGGCCGGGCCTTCGGCGCCCGCCGAGCCATGGCCCTGGCGGCGCTGAGTTGGGGAGTGGTGACGCTGCTCACCGGGCTGGTGCCCGGATTGCCCCTCCTGTCCGTCATGAGGTCGCTGGTCCTCCTTGTCACTCTGCGGTTCCTCCTGGGTGCGGTGCAGGCGCCCCTGTTCCCGATCACCGGCGCGAGCATCGGGACCTGGTTTCCGGTCTCGCAGTGGGGCGCGGCGAACGGAGTCGACAGTGCTGCCCTCACGGTTGGTGCGGCGGCGGTGGGGCCGGGGGTGGCCTGGCTGGTGGCCAGGGTGGGGTGGCGCCAGTCCTTCTGGGTGGTCGCGCCGCTCGGGTTCGTCATGGCGGCCCTGTGGTGGCGGGGATACCGCGATGACCCGGCCGAGCACCCTGCCGTCAACCCGGCCGAAGTCGCGCTGATCCGCGAGGGCCGGCCCCTGGTCCAACCTGCTTCCACCACTCGGGGCTGGGTCACGGTGCTCAGGCGGCCGGCCATGCTCGCGCTCACCGGCAGCTACTTCTGCATGAACTACGTCTTCTATCTCTTCTTCAACTGGTTCTACTACTACCTGGTCGAAATTCGCGGCTTCTCTCCCCAGGCGGGGGGCTGGTTCACCGGTGCCCAGTGGTTGGTTGGCGGGGCGACGGCTGTGCTGGGCGGTTGGCTCAGCGACCGCTGTACCAGACGCTGGGGACCCCGCCTCGGTCATCGGCTGGTCATCATGGGCGGGCTGGTCCTGTGTGGCCTGCTGCTGGTGCTGGGAGCCCGGGTCACCGAACCGCTCTGGTCGGTGGCGCTCCTGTCGTTGAGTTTCGGCGCCGCTCAGTTGACGGACGCCCCGTTCTGGTCGGCGGCGACCCGCATGGGGGGAAACGAGGTGGCCGCGGCCACCGGTCTCATGAACACCGGCGGCAACCTGGTCGGCGCGTTCGGCGGCGTCCTGGTGCCGCTGATCGCGGCAGGTCTGGGGTGGGATGTCGCCATCATGACCGGGGGCCTGTGCGCCGGGCTGGCGGCGCTCCTCTGGCTCTGGATCCGGGTCGAACCGCCCGAGGCAGCGGCGGCCGTGGCACCAGCCGGAGGGGGATCCTGACACTGTGATGCTGCCCCCCTCGGCAGGCACGCCGGGGGGATTATCTTGCCTCCAACCCCCGGGGACAACTCTTACCGCGGCCCAGCGCATCATGCCCTTTCTCGATTCCAATCATCAGCGCGCCGCGATTCTGATTCTGCTGCTGGGTCTGGGACTCCTGGTCGCGCTGTCGCCCTATGCCAGCGGCCTGATCGGCGGGCTGGTGCTCTTTGTGGTG
>CALMOP010000283.1 GCA_937871775.1 uncultured Gemmatimonadota bacterium
CGGGTACCGGGCACCAACCCCTTCTTCCCCATGCACCACGACAACCAGGGCAACCGCTTCCTCGAGCTGCTGCGCTCAAACCCGATCGAGGTCTACCTGATGAACACCGGCCGGGTCGGTGGCGGCGAGGCTGTGGCCGGCTCCAGGAACGTGGGCTACCAGGTGGTGGCCCAGCACGGCTTCCCGGGGGCGCTGGATCTCATGACCGCGGCGGCGCTGGGTGCGGGGATCGTGGCCTCGAGCAGTGAACTGGCGAGCCAGCTGGACTGGCGACCCTTCCAGGTCATCACCCACCAGGGCGACGACCAGAGCCACTTGCTGGCGTGGTTCGACACGCCGCAGGGCCGCTGGGTTGCGCTGGTGGTGTTCGGTCGGGAAACCAAGCTGGGGCTGGTTCGAGTGTATTTCGAGCGGCTGATCGAGGAGCTGATCGCCGCGGCCCCACCGGAGTCTTCTCCGCGACGTGATGTCCTCGCCGCGGACTTCGAACGCGAACTCAACGCCAGCCTCCGGGCTCTCTTCGGACGATAGCCATGTCCCTCGTCAACTTCACCACCCGCGAGATCACCTGCAAGATCGTCTACTACGGACCGGGGCGGTCCGGCAAGACGACCAACCTGCAGTACATCTACGGGCGGGTGCCCGAGACCCGGCGGGGCCGGATGGTGAGTCTGGCGACCCAGACCGACCGGACCCTCTTCTTCGACTTCCTGCCGCTCGATCTCGGCGTCATCAGCGGGTTTACCACCCGGTTTCAGCTGTACACGGTCCCCGGGCAGGTCTACTACAACGCCACCCGGAAGCTGGTGCTGCAGGGCGCGGATGGCGTGGTGTTCGTCGGCGACAGCCAGGCCCGCCGGATCGAGGACAATATCGAGAGCCTCCAGAACCTGCAGGCGAACCTGCTGGGGCAGGGCGTCGACGTGCGCAGCTTCCCCATCGTGCTGCAGTACAACAAGCAGGACCTGCCCGCCGACCTGATCCTGTCCACCGCCGATCTGGATGAAGCCCTCAACTTCCGCGGCTACCGCAGCTTCGGGGGTGACGCTTTGCGGGGGGCCGGGGTGTTCGAGACGCTCAAGGGGATTTCCGAACTGGTGCTCAAGCGACTGGCGGCCACCGGGAGTGGTGCGGCCTGATGACCCAGCTGAATCCCCGGCTTCACTTCGGTGCCTATGTGGTCGGCTCCGCCAATCGCCTGGCGGTCACCGCCTCGCGCGCGGTGGCGGAGTCGCCGGGGTCGGTGTACAACCCGCTGTTCGTCTACGCCAGCTCCGGGCTCGGGAAGACCCACCTCCTCATGGCCATCGGTCATCGGGCACTGGAGATCAATCCTCAGCTCACGGTCGAGTACCTCACCCTCGATGAATTCATCGAGGCCTTTCACACGGCCATCGCCGCGGGGCAGGGGGAGGCGTATCGGCGCCGCTATACCGATGTGGGCGTGCTGCTGGTGGATGATGTGCAGTTCCTCACCCACCGCCGCGAGATGCAGGCCGAGTTGTTCCGGCTGACCAACGCGATGCTGTCCTCGGGGCGCCAGATCGTGCTCTCGAGTGACCGGCCCCCCAACGAGATCGAGGCCCTGGACGAGCGGCTGATTCAGCGCTTCGCCGGCGGGTTGGTGATCGACATCTCGGCTCCCGATTACGAGACCCGGGTCGCCATTCTCAATCGTCAGGCCGAGGAGCGGAAGGCCCAGTTCGATCCCAGCGTCATCGAGGCGGTCGCGACCCTGCCCATCGGGAGCATCCGCGAGCTCATCGGGGCCTTCAACCGGCTCATCGCCTACCAGGCGGTGAGTGAGGGACCGCTGTCCTCGCAGGAGGCCCGCGCCCTGCTGTCGAAGTCGCTCCCCGGCCGCCGCGCCGGCGCCGCGCCCGAGGAGCCGCGGGCCGCTCCGACAGCCGAAGTCCGCACCGTGTCCGCGGCGGCGATGTCAGCCGACGAGTTCGGCAGCTTCCTGAACGAGATCTCTTCGGCGGTGGCCCGGCAGGTCGAGGCGTGGCGGGGCCACGTGGCCGAGGCCATCATGCGGTGGCAGGGCGAGGGCTACCGGACCGAGCGGCTGGAACGACTGCTGAACGGCGAGACGCCGGCGGACCCGGAAGCCGTCCTGCAGGGTTACGAGGAGGACATCGAGCGGTTACGGCAACTTGCTGCCGACGCCCAGGAGTTGGATCAGCAGGTGGCCGGCATGGCCATGTTCCGTGACCCGGACCGGGTGGATGAGGCGGCGGCTGAGGTGGAGCGGGTCCGCGAGGGTCTCAATCCTCCCCCAGGCCCGTCGCCTATCTGGCGGGTGGAGGAGTTCATCG
>CALMOP010000284.1 GCA_937871775.1 uncultured Gemmatimonadota bacterium
GCCCTTCCAGCCGGCCGCGGCGGCACCGTCCGCCGCGGCGATCCGGACCACCGTTTCGGGATCCCGCAGCAAGCGCGCGAACTCCCGCTCGGCATGGGCGGCTCCCACCAGGCCCAGGGCCCGCGCCGCCGCCGCCCGCACCAGCGGGTCGCCATCGCTGGCACGAGGCTCCAGCACCCCACTCAACTCCCGACCACCCAGTTCTCCGAGCAGGTCCGTGGCCGCCGCCCGCACCCGCTCATTGCCGTCCCCCAGCGCCTCCAGGGCCACCGGAATGGCTTCCCGCACCCCCATGGCCTGCAGCCCCGCGAGGGCCTCGGCCCGAAGCACCGCCTCGGGATCATGGGCGGCCCGCTCCATGAGTTCCGGCGCCAGATCCTTGCGATCGGCGCGCTGAATGGTGGTGATGATGGCCCGGCGCACCCGGAGATCCCGGTGCAGCAGGTGTTCCGCCAACAGCTCGCGGGCACCCGCCAGTCCGAACTTGGTGAGCATCGTTTCGGTTTCCGGTGTTGCCTCTCCCCGCTCGATCTCCGCCACCAGTCGGGTGGGGACCCCAAGCCGCTCCAGACCCACCGCGGCGCGGAGCCGGATCTCGGGATCCGGATCGTCCAGCGCCACTGTGAGGGGCGCCTCCGCGCTGGGGCCGATCTGCTCCAGGGCCTCGACGCTCCGCATCCGCACCCACCACGCCGGATCTCCCAGTGCCCGCACCAGCCGGTCGATCACCTCGTGATCCCCGAATTGCCCCAGCGCCCCGGCGATGCGGGCCCGGACGAAGGGGGCGGGATCCGAAAGCAGGTGGTCCAGCAGGTAGGTGACGGCGCGACGGTCGCCCACCTTGCCGAGGGCGCTGGCAGACTTGGCGCGTACCTCGTCGTCGCTGTCCTTGAGGGCCGCTACCAGCGCCGGAAACGCCCGGGCCACCTTGAGTTCCCCCAGCACGTTGGCGGCCCAGGCCCGGGCGGGATGACGGGTGCCGTCTTGCAGAAAGGCCATCATGGGTTCGACGACCGCCTCGCCATGGCGCGCCAGGATGTCCGCAATGCGGGGCGCCAGCCAGCTCTCGGCGTGCTTGAGCGCATCGACCAGCGATTCGACTGCCCGTGGATCGCCGATACGGGCCAGGGCCCGGAGCGCAATCTCCCGCACGTCGGCGTCCTCGGTGCGGGTGGCCTGGATGGTCTCGATCAGTGCCGGGACCGCCTTGGCGTTGCCCACCCGGCCCAGCAACTCGGCCGCGAACGCTCGCTCCCGCCATTCGCGGGCGGTCCGGAGCCGGGCCACATACTTCTCGACCAGGCCCAGCCTGTCATACGCGTCCAGCAGCCAGGCGGGTCGATCGACGAGGTTGCGGGCCTGTTCCTCCAGCAGGGCCTCCAGGGCCTCGAAGTCGTGCAGGGTGCGGAGCTGAAGGATCTCCGGCTCGAGCAGGATCCGCTCACGCTGGGCCAGTCCGGCGACCGTGGCGCGGTACAGTCCCTTCCGTTGCGACAGGCCGCGCTCGACCCGCCTGAGCCAGGCGGCGTAGAACAGCCAGGCCACTACGCCGAGGCAGCCGAGGGCCACCACCAGGGCCGCGAAGGCAAGGATGACGTCGAGGAACGTCATGCGGCCCCCGGCAGCGGGGGTAACGGGTTCGGCGATTCCCGCGGATCGTGTGGCTTGGGCAGGAAGGCATCGGCCCGGCGCCGCGCCAGGTCATCATCAATGAAAAGCATTGGTCCGCTCACGTCACCCCGGGGGTGACGTGAGGCCGGCCGGCCCCGGACGGGCGTGGCGGGGTCGGTCAGGTGCGCACGTCATCCAGGAACACCAGCGTCTGGCGTCGGCGCACCGCCGCCTCCAGCGCCTCGCATACTTCGGGATCCAGCGCGCTGCCGGTCAGGTCGCGCATCCGCTCCACCGCCATTTCCGGCGGCATCTTCTCCTGGTACGGCCGGAGAGTGGTCAGGGCATCGAAGATCTCGGCAGCCCCAATGATCCGGGCCCCCAGGGGGATGTCGTCGGCCCGCAGCTGATCGGGGTAGCCAGCGCCGTCCCAGCGCTCGTGGTGATTGCGGACGTAGGAGATGATCTCTCCCAGGTGGACCAGCGGGGCCAGGATCTGGGACCCGATCACCACGTGCTGCTTCACCTGCTCGTACTCATCCTCGGTCAGCGGCCCCTGCTTGCCCAGGATCTGCTCGCGGACGCCGATCTTGCCGATGTCGTGCAGCCGGCCGGCCATCCGGATCTGTTCGATTTGCTCGTCGCCCAGCTTGAGTTCTCCCGCGATCATCGCCGCCAGGTCGGCAACCCGGGTGGAGTGGCCCCGGATGAAGGGGTCCTTGGCCTCGAGCGCATTGACCAGCGCCTCGAGGGTCGCCACCGAGAGCCGCTCCAGCTTGGCGCGTTCGCGGCGCAGTTCCGCGGTGCGGACCGCGACTTCCTCTTTCAGCCACTGGTTCAGGTTGGCTTGTTCGATCTGACTGTCGCGCCGCCGGATGGCCCGCAGAATGGCCCGAGCCAGATCGGAGAGGTCCACCGGCTTGGTGAGGTAGTCCATGGCTCCGCGCTGCATGCACAGCGCGGCGGTGGTGGCGTCGTTGACCGCGGTGAGCATCAACACCGCCACCGAGGGCTCGATCTCCAGGATGTGGGGGACCAGATCGATGCCGCTCTTGCCCGGCATCCGGACATCGAGCAGCACCACCGTGATCTTCTGGCGTTGCAGGGCCCGCAGCGCCTCATCGCCCGAGGCGGCCGTGACGACGTCGTACCCCTGCTGGGTAAGGAACTTCTTGAGAGCGTTCCGGATCGGCTCTTCGTCATCTACGACGAGGACGCTGATCGGCACTTCGGCCAGCGGCACCGGGGCTCCGGGATCGGTGTTAGTGTGGGGCTAACCCTTTGTGTGAGAAGATTATCCTGCTGGTCTAGTGGAATCCATAGGGGACCCCGAACAAACCCCGTGACCGAATGGTTCCAAGCCAGGCGAGCGGGCGCTCGCCGATACCGCCCGGAGGGCGCCTCAACCCACGAAATCCACCTCCACCGGATTGGGGATGACGCCGGCCTCATGGCCCCTTCGAAGCAACAGCCGGACCGCCTCCCGGCCGCGATCGCCGTAGTCGACGGTCCAGTGGTTCACATACATCCCCACGAATCGATCGGTGCGTGCCTCGCCGATGCCGCGATTGAACTGACTCGCATGCTCCAGCGCCGGGCCTCGATGCTCCAGGGCATACTCGATGCTCCGCCGGAGGTCCCGGGCCACCTGGGCGATGGTGGCGCTTCCCAGGTCCCGCCGTACCACGTTCCCCCCAAGGGGCAGTGGCAGTCCGGTTTCGCCGAACCACCACTCGCCCAGGTCGGCCCACAGGTGGAGGCCCCGGTCGGCGTAGGTCAGCTGTCCCTCGTGGATCAGCAGCCCCAGGTCCACCACCCCATCCAGGACCCGGTCCTCGATCTGGTCGAAGGGCACGAGGACCTCCTCGAACTGCGGCTGGTACAGCCGCAGCGCCAGGCAGGCCGTGGTCAGTCGGCCGGGAACCGCAATCCGAAGGCCCGCGGCGGCGGCCCGAGGGTCAACGGGGGTGGGGCTGCGGCTCACCAGTCGAGGGCCGTAGCGGTCTCCCATCGAGCAGCCGCTGTTCAGCAGCGCATACCGGGAGGCCAGATAGGCGTAGGCATGGATGGACACCGCAGTGACCTCGAGTTCGCCGCGGAGGGCCCGCTGGTTGAGGGACTCGATGTCCGAGAGCTGGTGGACGTAGCGGAAGTCGCCGGTGTCGAGCTTCCCCTCCGCGAGCGCGTAGAACATGAACGCATCGTCGGAGTCGGGAGAGTGGGCGACGTGAATGATCCTCGGCATGGCTCCAGGTTTCTGCGGGAAGGACGGCGTGATGCGTGGTGCGTGGTGCGTGGTGCGTGATGCGTGGTGCGTGATGCGTGATGCGTGATTCATGGCGAGTGAAACTCCGGCTTTGGTGCGAGCTCGGGATCTGGCGTTCGCCATTCTGGTACGCGGAGACATTCACCACGCACCACGCACCACGCACCACGCATCACGCGTCACACACC